>NZ_CAWPIM010000021.1:0-14885 GCF_963888245.1 Vibrio sp. B4-6 | reverse complement strand
TGACCTTCAATGCTGATGGCACCGTGACCTACACACCAAATGAGGACTACCACGGCAGCGACAGCTTCACTTACACAGTGACGACGGCGGCGGGCAATGTTGAAACGGCGACCGTGAATGTGACGGTTGGTGCGGTGGCGGACGGACCAATACTTGACATAATAAATCCTAGTACTCTCTCCGAGGAAGGCTTATCTGGTGGACTTCAAGATGATATTGGATCCTCAGATACAAGCGACGCAATTAAGGCATCTGGCAGCATCACAATTGATGATGTAGATAGCGATTCCGTAGGGATCACTCTTTCGGGCCCGGAGGGCATCACGTCGGGAGGTATGGAAGTCGTTTGGGAATGGGATGCTCAAAATCACAAGCTGATAGGTTCTACATCTGGGAGTGATTCTAAATCCGTTATTGAAATCGAACTTACTGCTCCTAATGCAAGTGGCAAGGGCGAGTGGAACTATACGGTCACTTTACTCAGCCCTGTCGACCATCCAGATGGCTCCCAAGAAGATACACTGAGTTTAGATCTCGGCGTATTTGTTTCAGATGGGCAAACCACAACGGAAAGCAAATTATCTATCATCATTGAAGACGATGCACCTAGCGACCATGCGATGGATCCAGTTGCTGCCACAGCAACTGACATCCCTGATGTGTTAACTGGCCAGTTTGATTTAACGAGTTACCGTGGTAATAGGACTACGATTGACGGTGGTCAATTTACTATTACTGCAAAAGGATTCTCTTCAGCTTTATCATCCACGTTAGTTAGTGCAAATATTAATGGTGACAGCGAAGGTATCGGCGTTAGTAGTAAGGATTCTCCGTACCATAATCTTGCTAATGAAATTGATTTTCGTAAGTTTTCAGATGGCAGTTCTGCATCCGAAGAGTTGGTTATTAAACTCGATCCTAACACGGTAGCTTATGGTGCGAAAATTGAGTTCAGCAAAATGTTTGGCGGTGAGGGCGAAAGCGGGATTGTTGAGTTTTGGCGAGATGGAAAGCTGATTGCAACTCAAAGTTTTACCTCTGATGAAAATCGTGGAGATTACGCTAAAGACTTTTCTGTGCAGCAGGGTGGCTTTGATACGATGGTTATCAAAGCTACTGATAATGGTAACTCGTTCAATCACAAAGATAATAGTGACTTTACCGTTAAAAATATCGAGTTTCTTGGTTCGGATGCGCCGCAGCCAATTGCTTATGGTTCTGGTGTCGTTGAACCGCAATGGGGGGCCGATGGCCGAGGTGCACTGCAATTAGTTGGCCTGGATGAATCTGCGACACTCAAAACGGTTACTGGCTCTGACATTACTGTTGGATTAGTAGGAGCAAATACTCTTACTGGTAAAGATGCAGAAGGGCATTTAGTCTTCAAACTCGAGTTTACACCGACAACGGGAAAATGGGAGTTTTACCAGTATCAAAATATACAATCGCCGTTAGGTGATGGAGATATTGATTTCCAAGTGAAAGTTACTGATGCCGATGGTGACAGTGCTGTGCTTGGTTTTGCGGTCAAGCCAGTGTCTCCACCGGTTATTGGTGAATTGACGCTCAATGTTTCTGAAGAAGGATTACAAGACGGCATAGTAGATGACGAATCCGTCACTGGTTCACAAGACACGACTAACCAAGCTTCAGTTGATGGTCAGTTAAGTCTTTCCAACGTTACTCAATTGTCCATTGGTCTACCGAGTGATCGATACACATCTAATGGTGTCGCGATCACTTGGTCATTATCGCCAGATAAACAGATGCTCACTGGTTCTGCAAATGGTAATAAGGTTGTCGAGTTTGCGTTAGATGATCAAGGTAAAGTAAATAGTGTGTTACATGCACCTATCGATCATCCAGATAAGGCAAGTGAAGATCATTTAGCTATCGAGATCCCACTTGAAGCGAAAAATGCGGCAGGAGCAATCGGTACTGGTGTTGTTACTCTCGTCATTGAAGATGATGCGCCGTTAGCAAGAAACATTTTGCATGTCTTAGAATCAGAGACTAAACAAGGCGCCAATGTTCAGTTGATTTTAGACGTGTCGGGTTCTATGGCTTGGGAGGCTGGCAACGGTAAAACTCGTCTTCAAGTGATGAAAGAATCAGCGGTACAGTTATTAGATCAATATCAAGCTATTGGTCAGACTCAGGTCCAATTACTGTTATTTAATGCAACAGCTTCTCCTTACCATAATGGTTCCTCTTACTGGATGACGGTTGAACAAGCCAAAAACTACATAATGGGCCTAACGGCTTCTGGAGGTACAGATTATGATCACGCTATTGAATTGGCACAGAATCAATGGTCTGGTCTCGGTTATGGTGAGCCATTAAGTGGCGCTAGCAATGTGAGTTATTTCTTATCTGATGGTGTACCCGAAGGATACGATTGGAAAAATGGTGTGAAAAACTTTAACACCATAGAGAAAGATGAGCTTGATAGTTGGGTTAGTCATTTACAAGAAAACAAAATCACCTCTCTTGCTTATGGTATGGGGAATAATGTTCCGCAAGGAGAATTAGATAAGGTTGCTTATGATGGCCATTTAAATGTAGATACAGGCTCTATAGTAGTGTCTGACGTGACTCAGCTTCCCCCTATTTTATTACAATCTGTCATTCAACCTATCGGCGGGAATATTCTTGTACCTGTTGATGGTTATGGGATGGGAGCTGATGGGGGAGTGATAGCGAGTATTACTATCAGCGATGTTACCTATTTATTCGATGGCCAATCGATATCAGTTATGGGGACATCTTCATCTCTGACCCATAGTTTTGATCCTACAACCAATACTTTGTCAATTTATATTAATGATAAACACTCATTAATTATTGATTTGGATGATGGCAGTTACCAGTTCTTTGGGGCAACTATTTCATCGGATACCCAATTGGTTTTCGACTATACATTAAAAGATAACGATGGGGATACAAGCTCAAGTTCACTAACATTTGTTGTTGGGCACGACATTAAAGCTGAAGGAAATAGCATTGATTCGATACAGCTATACGATACCACTACGTCAAATCAAAAAGTGCAGTGGTCAACATCGGGTGTCGGTTCATCGTCGGTGACTTATCACGATCATGTTGAAAAAGGTTTAGTCGTGGATGTAGGCGATGGTGGTGATTATGTCTATCTCGGAAAAGGAGATGACATTATTTATCTTGGTGATAGTCATGTTGACGGATTGGATAATCATACACAGGCTCATCTAAAAGAGATGGCGGCTTCCGATCTTTTGGATCGTTTTGGGACTGGGCTTGATGGCTCTTGGCTACAAGATGCCAATAACGAAGACAGCGCACTCAATATCCCGGGAGCTAGTAATGCTTACGTCGATATAGCTCATGGCGGTGGTGGCGATGATCGTATATTCGGCCAAGGAGGTACAGATCTCCTCTTTGGAGGCTCGGGTAATGACCATATCTACGGTGGCGAAGGGAACGATGGCCTTCGCGGTGGTACTGGTAATGATATTCTAGATGGTGGTGCTGGGAATGATGTTCTAATTGGCGGCTTAGGCAATGATATTCTTACTGGTGGTGATGGTGCAGATATCTTTAAATGGGTTGAGATGGAAACCGCGACTGACCGCGTTACTGACTTCCATCGTTCGGAAGGGGATTCGTTAGATTTTTCCGATTTGTTTGAAGACATGACCAAAGATGAGATCACAGCATTGCTTGATGGACTGGGTGGTGTAGATCATCAAGGTGTTGCGGACGATGTATCTATCCGTGTTACAGGAAATGAACATGAATCGCACCTAACGATTGTCAAGTCGGGTCAGACATTGACCGTGGACTTTGATGGTGCGTCAGCTGCGGATATCACCAGTAGCTTGATGGATAACCTAAACCATTTAAAGGACTAAAATAACGAAAACCGGAGCTTGATTAGAGCTCCGGTTTTTCTTGCTGTCTATAAATACGGCTTACAAGACCTTACAAGCGAACCCTTTTAGATAAAACCCTTCAGGGTAGGCTGAATCTGTCAAGTGGTCAGCGGCTTGCTCGAACCTTTCAACAAATTTAACGCTGCGACCTGCATCAAGCGCCGCGTCCGCAATGATTTTTTGGAAGAGATCTGTGCCCATAAGGCCAGAGCATGAATAAGTGAGTAAAGTGCCACCGGGTTTTAAAATTTGCATTGCCAACATATTGATGTCTTTATAACCATTTGCACCAGAGGTCAGGTTATTTTTACTCGATACGAACTTAGGTGGATCCATGATCACAACATCAAACAGCGTTCCTTGATCACGGTATTCTCGCAATAATTTGAAAACATCGGCATTCAAAAATACAGCGCGTTTTTTGGAGATATCGAATTGATTGATCTCTGCATTGTATTTGGCGGTATCTAATGCAGGTTGTGAGACGTCGGCATTAATTACACGTTTGGCACCGCCTTTAAGAGCGTACAAACCGAAGCCTCCGGTATAACAAAAGCAGTTAAGGACATCTTTATCCTTCACATATTTTATTGATTTCTGGCGGCTGTCACGTTGGTCTAGGTAAAAGCCTGTTTTGTGTCCACCAACAATATCGACGCTAATTTTTACGCCATTTTCTTCGATAATGACTGATTTTGGCGGCTCATCGCCATGCAGCACGCCCATGCGCTCTTCCAAACCTTCTTTTTTACGAACGGCAACATCTGAACGTTCGTAAACATGGCACTCTGGGAAAACGATTGTCAGCGCTTTAACAATATTCGTTTTATGGTATTCAGCCCCTGCGCTAAGCAGTTGGCATACTAGATAATCTTGATACTTATCGATAGTAATACCGGGCAACCCATCTGATTCTGCTGCAATCAGCCTAAAGCCTGTAATACCATCTCGTTCAATAATCTCCTGGCGAACTAACAGTGCATCTTCGAGCCGTTTCACAAAAAAATCGACATTGATCTCCTGCTTCTCAAAGCTCCAAACGCGAGCTCGAATTTGAGAAGTAGGGGAATAGGCTGCTTTTGCTAACCACTGATTATCATGAGTATAAACGTCGACGGTCTCTCCAAGGCTAGGATCACCTTCTACCTTACTGATCCCTCGGGAAAAAACCCATGGATGTTTACGGCGCAAAGATTTTTCACGGCCTTTGACTAGATAGATTGCAGCTGTCATACATTACTCGATGAATATTCAAAATGGGGGCGTATTTTCATAGAAAAGGTAATGGAAAGCAAACAAAGAGCGAGCGTCATACGTAAATAAAGGAAATTGTTTGGAGAGAGTGTCTATGGGATGTACATCAAATTAACCCATTGTCATTTCTTTCATTATAGTGAACGACGCATTTTAGTAGATAAATGATTGAGTATTTAAACATAGATAGAGGGATCCAAATGGCTCAACAGTGCGACAAGTTTATCGTGACAGGCAGGGTCCAAGGGGTTGGTTTTCGTTATCACACCGCTCATCAAGGACTAAAGCTAGGCTTAACAGGCTATGCTAAAAATTTACATAACGGCGAGGTTGAAGTCATCGCCATTGGGAATAGTGAAAATTTGGAGCAGTTTTATCAGTGGCTTCAACAAGGCCCCAAAACGGCGAAAGTAATGTCTGTGTTGCGTGAATCACTTCTTTCTTATACTGAAAAATATAGCGGATTCGAAATACTTTAAAAGTAGCACCGCTTTGTGCTTTGTATGGTTAAGTTGCTTGGGGGCTTAGTTTCACACTACAAGCATTTGGCAGGTTTTGGTAACCCAGCAAGTTTAGTTGCTTGTTTGGCCGGGCCTTTTTTAAAGAGTTTGAACAGATATTTGCTATTGCCTTTTTCCGGACCATGCGCTTTTTCCATCGCTTTGACTAACATACGCACTGCGGGTGAAGTATTAAACTCTTCATAAAAGTGGCGTACGAACAAAATGACTTCTAGATGAGCGTCTGTTAACTCGATACCTTCCTGACTGGCCAGTGTCTGGATCATTCCTTCTTCCCATTGGGTATGGTCTAGGAGGTAACCCTGAGCATCAGTTTCGACGGTTTTACCATTGTATTCAAACATCTTTATTACTCGATTAAAAATCCGCGTTTAGGGTAGCGTAGTGAATGTGTGATCTCAACTGTTTAGAAAGCAAAAAGCCCGCAAGCTGTGGCTTGCGGGCTCGTTTGGACAAAATGTCGACGTGAATTAGTCGTCGTTCATAATGCCTAGAATAGCCAATAAGCTTGTGAACAAGTTCAGGATATTTAGATACATTGAGATGGTAGCACTAATGTAGTTTGTCTCTTCACCTCGTACGATGCGGCTTGTGTCAAATAGGATAAAACCAGAAAACACGAGCGCCGCGATGCTGCTGATCGCAAGTTGGCCAACGGTAGAACCAACAAAAATATTAATAATCGCCGCAACGATGACAATAATGAGGCCTGCCATTAAAAAACTTCTCATGAACGAAAAGTCTTTTTTAGTCGTAATGGTATAAGCGGATAAGCCCATAAAAACAAGGCCAGTAAGACCGAGTGCCTGAGCAATAATGCTAGAGCCATTCGGGATTGCCGCATAGTGATTAAGCATTGGGCCCAGAGCACCGCCCATTAATGTGGTGAACACAAATGTCCACACTATACCAGAAGAAGAGTTAATGGCTTTAGGCATCACGAAGAATAGAATACCGATTGCTCCCAACTGCATAGCGAGTGCCATGAATGGTGAAATCTGCATTGCCATTGTTGCCATCGCAGCAATAGCACTAGTGATAAGAGTCATTGAAAGCAAGAAGTAAGTATTCTTCAACACTTTATTAGTTTGTAGTGTGCTCTCTAAGCTAGCTGAGCGAGTAAACATAGGGCTGTTCATAATCTTCCTCGTAAGGGTTTATGTTTGTTTGTACATTTATGGGGCTGAATGAGCTAAAAAGCAAGCCCTGTATCGTATTTGTTTTGTGTAAATTTTAATAAAAATAGTCACTTAGATGTTAAAGAATGTGTAACACCATGTGTCTATGCTCATAAACAAAGAGAGAGGTGATGTTCACCTCTCTCTTTGTTGGTCGTTAATCCATTAATGATGGAGAATTTGAGAGAGAAAATTGCGCGTTCTATCGGATTGAGGATTTTCAAAAAATTCAACAGGGTTATTTTCTTCAATGATCTCACCAGCATCCATGAAAATAACGCGATCGGCCACTTCTTTAGCAAAGCCCATCTCATGGGTAACACAAAGCATCGTCATGCCTTCTCCTGCGAGTTCAACCATAACATCTAATACTTCCCGTACCATTTCCGGGTCAAGTGCAGATGTTGGTTCATCAAATAACATAATCTGTGGGTTCATGCACAATGAGCGTGCAATCGCAACTCGTTGCTGCTGACCGCCAGAAAGTTGACCGGGATATTTGTCGGCTTGATCAGGAATCTTTACGCGTTCCAAGTACTTCATCGCAACCGCTTCAGCTTCTCCTTTAGGCATCTTTTTTACCCAAATTGGAGCGAGTGTACAGTTTTCTAACACGGTTAAATGTGGAAAAAGATTGAAATGTTGGAAGCACATACCGACCTCGCGTCGCACAGCTTCGATATTTTTAAGATCTTCCGTCAGTTCGTTGCCCGCGACGACGATTTGTCCTTTTTGGTGCTCTTCCAAGCGGTTAATACAGCGAATCATGGTCGATTTTCCTGAGCCTGAAGGGCCACAAATAACGATCTTTTCGCCTTTTTTAACGGTAAGATTGATGTTCTTTAGTACATGAAATTCACCGTACCATTTATTCATATCATTAATCTGAATCATGATTTCTTCAGAAGGTGCGAGGTTGCGTTGCTGCGTCATAATACGTCCTTGATTTGTAGTTATCGTTTGTGACCAGTATGGAGTTTGTTTTCAAGCCATATCGAATATCTAGACATAGAAAAGCAGAACACCCAGAACACTAACGCGACAAATATATAACTTTCAGTAGAAAAGCCTAACCAATCCGGATCGGTATTGGCAGCTTGTCCAATACCGAGCACGTCAAACATCCCGATAATGAGTACTAAGCTGGTATCTTTAAATAGGCCAATGAAGGTATTAACGATAGATGGGATCGTGATCTTCAGTGCTTGCGGCAAAATAATCAAACCGACTTTTTTCCAGTAACTTAAACCTAACGCATCGGCGGCTTCGTATTGACCTTTAGGTATCGCTTGTAAACCACCACGAACCACTTCTGCCATATAAGCCGAACTGAACATAACCACCCCAATTAATGCTCTAACCAATTTATCCGTTTCCGAGCCTTGCGAGAGGAACAGAGGCAGCATAACGGATGCCATAAACAAAACTGTAATCAGTGGCACACCTCTCCAAACCTCGATGTAAACGGTACATAGGCTGCGAATAATGGGCATCTCGGAACGCCGGCCCAACGCCAGTACAACGCCAATCGGTAACGAGACAACAATCCCAACTAAGGCAATAATCAGCGTAACTAATAAGCCTCCCCACTTATGCGTTTCAACCACTTCTAGGCCGAAAAAGCCGCCATAGAGTAACGCCGCGATAAGAAATGGGTAGATGTTGACAAAAAACAACCAAATCCACGTTTTTTTCGGTGTATTTTCATAGGCGAGCAACGCACTAAAAATAGCAAGAGTGAAATAGAAGAGGCGAGGTCGCCATAGCTCAGCTTCTGGATAAAATCCATACATAAACTGATCCCAGCGTACGCTAATAAACACCCAACAGGCCCCCTCACGAGTGCAATCACTACGTTGTGTACCTACCCAATCTGCATTAATAATCGCCCAATCGACAGTATGCCAAACAAGCCAGAAGGCGAAATACCCTAAGATCAGTGTAACGATGGAATTGAGTGCGTTATTAAAAAGATTTTTGCGCAGCCACCCAATGAAGCCAACGGTATTGGCTGGCGGTGGCAAGTTAGGTTGAAACTGATGTACTTTCATCTTATCTCTCCACCAAAGCAACTTTACGGTTATAGATATTCATTAATGCCGATGTCGTCAAACTGAGAGTGAGGTAAACACCCATAGTCATCGCAATAATTTCAATCGCTTGACCCGTTTGATTGAGCGTTGTGCCGGCAAAAACAGAAACCAAATCAGGGTAGCCAATCGCCATCGCTAATGATGAGTTTTTGGTTAAGTTCAGATATTGGCTGGTGAGTGGTGGAATGATGATGCGCAGCGCTTGAGGAATGACCACGAGTTTTAATGTTTTTGAACGAGATAATCCTAATGACATTGCTGCTTCGGATTGACCATGGCTCACCGCATTAATACCAGAACGGACAATTTCGGCAATAAATGCGGCCGTATAAATACTCAGTGCAATCAGCAGTGCGGCTAACTCTGGGATAATACTGATGCCACCTTGGAAGTTGAACCCTTGCAGTTGTGGATACTCTGCTGACACTGGACGGCCCATAGCAAAGTACACAATGACAGGAAGTAGTATGCACAAGATAGCCGCAATTCTACCCATAGGCGTCTGCTGACCTGTTAAACGCTGTTTGTTTCGAGCCCAAATGCCAATAATTAAGGTGGTTAGTAAGCCAGCAAGAAAGGCAATAAAGATAAATGTGCTGCCACTTTCGAAAATGGGAGCGGGGAAGAACAGACCACGTACATTGAGAAAAATAGAATCCCCTAACTGCATGCTTTGCCTAGGCGATGGTAGAGCCTGTAACACGGCAAAATACCAAAAGAAAATTTGCAGTAATAAAGGAATATTACGGAAGATTTCTATATACACAGCAGCAAGTCGACTGACTAACCAGTTGGAAGAGAGACGAGCAATACCGATAAAAAAACCTAAAAGGGTGGCAAATACAACGCCTAAAAAAGAAACTAGCGCGGTATTGAGTAAACCTATGATAAAAGTTCGCCCATAACTAAAGGTTTCATTGTATTCGATCAAAGTAAGGCCAATCCCAAAGCCAGCTTCTTGATCTAGGAAGTCAAACCCCGTGGCAATGCCTCGAGAGCTTAAGTTAGAAAGTGCATTGGTCACAATGGTGTAAAAGAAAAAAACCAGAACGAGAACAGCAATAATTTGAAAGGCGACTGAACGAAAAGTAGGATTGTAGAACAAATTTGCGCTTTTAGCCGAGGGAGCTCCTGAGCTAGCCGCAATAGTTTTAGTAGGTTTCATACAACTATAACCTCAAATCCATTTTTCCAAAAAGGCGGTTAAAACCGCCTATTTGGGATTGTGTGACTATTAACGAAGTGGTGGAGCGTACATAAAGCCGCCAGCATTCCACAACGCATTTGCACCTCGTGCGATTTGTAGTGGAGAACCTTTACCTACAGTGCGTTCAAAACTTTCACCATAGTTACCGACTTGTTTTACAATTTGGTATCCCCAATCATCGCGAATGCCCAAACCTTTACCTTTAGGACCGTCCAGGCCAAGTATGCGTTTGATATTAGGATCGCTAGATTTAAGCATTTCATCTGCATTTTTTGAGGTAATACCGTACTCTTCTGCGTTAACCATCGCATTGAGAGTCCATTTCGCCACGTTAAACCACTTGTCATCATCTTGACGAACAACGGGCCCAAGTGGTTCTTTAGAAATGATTTCAGGTAATACAACCGCGACGTTAGGATCAGTTAAGTTCAAACGTAGCGCATACAAACCGGATTGGTCGGTTGTTAGAGCATCGCAACGGCCCGCGTCAAAACCTTTTGAGGTTTGCGCTGCTGTATCGAATACCACAGGTTTGTATTTCATGCCCGTGTTGCGGAAGTAGTCCGCCAAGTTCAACTCAGTAGTTGTACCGGATTGGACACAAACCGATGCCCCATCAAGCTCTTTTGCACTTTTCACTCCTAGGTCTTTTTTCACCATGAACCCTTGACCGTCATAATAGTTTACGCCGACAAAATTAAGGCCGAGTGCTGCGTCGCGTTGGAGCGTCCAGGTTGTATTGCGCGAAAGAACATCGATTTCACCTGATTGTAGGGCGGTAAACCGTTCTTTTGCTGTGAGTGGAACATATTTTACTTTCGATTTGTCACCAAGAACTGCTGCGGCAAGTGCCTGGCAATATTCAACATCAATGCCTTCCCATTCCCCTTTTGAGTTCGGGTTGGAAAAGCCTGGTAGACCAGTGCTCACACCACAAGTAATAAAACCTTGCGAAAGTACTTTATCTAAAGTGCTATCTGCTGCTGAAGCTGTCGTCGCCATCATGGCAGTAGAAGCTGCTACAACAGAAGCAAGAACAGTGAGTTTATTCGCCATTTGTATCCTTCCTGTATGATCCATGTTAAACCAGGTGACACCTGATACAACGTACTAAAAATGTTGTTGTGTAGCTTTCCAAGTTGTATTTGCATGCAATCGCACATTTACAAATCAACCGTTTATAAGCGTAGGTAATGATTTGTATTTTCTCAAATTAGTCATTTGAAAGATTTTTGATTAGATTCACAAACCTAAGCTGCAGCTAGAATGAACAAATGTTGCAAGATTGTAAATAGTGCAACCATGTTCAATAGTGGGGCAACAGAATAGAAGCAGTATATTTCTCTTTTAACGTAAAATTAACAATTGTGTCATTAGTGTGTTATCAGGATTTTCAACTGCCTAATGGCGAAAATTTGGTTGATAATTATTTGGCTGCATTTAATTAGTGTCGCAGATGCCCTATTTTTGGTAGCATCAAGCGAATAGTTATCTAGATTATTCATGGAATGAAATGCAGTATTTTCCTCTGTTTTTGAATTTATTGGGCAAACCAGTGCTGGTTGTGGGTGGGGGCGAAGTCGCCTGTCGAAAAGTAGAAGCATTGATTCGAGCGGGGGCTCAAGTCACCGTCGTGTCACCTAAGATTGAACGTTATCTTTTAGAACTGGTAGAGCAGAATCGTTGCCAATGGGTTCAAAACTTTTATTCATCAGAACTATTAACGAAAGAATACTGGCAGGTATGGGCCACAACGGATAATCCGTCGCTTAACCACCAAGTGCATAAAGATGCAAGAAAGACAGGTGTTTTGGTCAATGTTGTCGATGATCAACCATACTGTGATTTTATCACGCCATCGATGGTCAACCGTGGGCGAATTCAGATCGCAATATCCAGTGGTGGTGCATCACCAGTGTTGGTGAGAAATATCCGAGAAACATTGGAAGCGGTTCTTCCGCAAAATCTCTCGTTGCTTGCTGATTTCGCTGCCTCCAAGAGAAATTCAATTAAACAATCACTCAATTCTGTCAGTGCTAGAAGAAAGTTTTGGGAAGCCTTTTTAAGTGATTCCAAAACAGAAAATGCAGTAAGCCGTGAAGAATTAGAGCGTTTATACCAACAAGCTCTCTTAGTACCTATAGAAGAATCAGCACAATGTACATGGATAAGCTGTGGCGATGATGTTGAAATGTTGCCGATTAAAGCGCTGCGTTACATGCAAAGGGCAGAGGTGGTTTTTTATGAACAACATTCTCCTTTTGAATTGATTGATCTTGTTCGCCGTGATGCTGAAAGGGAAAGTTTTAAGAATGCCGCGCAACTTGCAGAAAAGCTTGAGCAAGCAAAGTCTGATCGCAAAAGAATATGTATTTTGTTACCTAGAAACAGAGCAGAGTACGCTTTGCTTGTGGGGAAAGACTTAATGTTGTAAAAATAGTGCCATAGGTTATTGTTTTATCGGATTATGTTGCAGACCGAGCCTGATAAAACGAAGATGACTCAAAACTGAAGAGCTTATGTACTATGTATAAATCGATGCCACGTTCGTTCAAATCCTTCCTTGTGGTTAGCATTGTGAGTTTGGTTTCTATTTTTATGTCGTTACAATGTCACTCAAAGCTGCAAGAAGCTGAGTTCTGTGCAGATGATTATTTGAGCTGTAATATTAATAAAAGCGATGCCTCATTTCTCAATTTATATTATGATTCTTTTGAGCGTCCTGAAGTTATCAAAAACTCTTTTACGGATTGGCGACAGTGGTGGTCACCTCAGGCAAAAGCTCTCTATATATTTTCACAAAATAATTTAATACAATTTGCGGGAATTACTCCTCTAGTTACTGAGGAAGCATTGGCTATTGGTCGTCAATACAATATAGACTGGATTATTGCGGAGGCTTATTTTTATGAAGCACAGGAATTATATTCATCACAACAATTAATTCAATCTGAATCCTTACTCAATGATGTTCTAGAGATGGTTGAGCGTATTGGATATAATGGGTTGAAAGGGCGAGTTTATAATTTATTGGGTAATATTTCATTTGATCAAACCAACTTAAAGAAAGCCTTAAAATATTATCAAATTGCTTATCAATTATTTGATAGGAATAAATATGCTATACAAATGTGCATAATTCTAAACAATATATCGACTGTGTATATTCATACGGAGGATTGGAAAAACGCTGATATATATAGTAAGAGATCTTTGAAAGTATACCAGAATCATAATTTCTCTAACTCACTCACCGAAGCTATTTTATATACTAATGCCAGTGTGATAGATACAGCGTTAGGACGTGAAGAATCTCAGCAGCGCAATGTTGAACTTGCTTTTGATAGAGCGATGAAAACAGGTTCTAAACAGTTGCAGTTTAAGACTATGGTTAATTTAGCCGATAATTTATTAAATCAAGGTGAGACAGAAGATGCCTTAGATATTATGATTCGATGTTTATCTCTTGCTAGGGAAGAGTCTAATCCCTTATTTACCGCATACTGTCAAGAGAGTTTAGCGGAAGTCTATCTTGCAAAAACTCAGTTAGAATTGGCCATCCTGAGCGCCAAAGAAGCGGTAGGAATTTATACAGATCACAATAATGTGCCAAGAATAATATATGCTACTGATATTCTTTCAAGAATTTATGAGCAGAAAGGTCGATATGATGAAGCATTGTTTGAATATAAGAAAATGGCAACATTAGAAAAAAAACTTATCCTTCAGTCTAGAGAAAAAGAGGTATTGAGTCTAAAAAATCAATTTGACAGAAAACTCGACGAACAAGAATTATTGCTATTAAGTGCTAAGAACGATATACAGAAGCTACAGATACAAGCTCAGGAATTTAGGGAATGGTTGTATTTTTTGTTATTTATTATTATTAGCTTTGTATCTTTAATTAGTTATCGAAAGTATAAAAAATTTAAAATCAAACACTCAACTTTACAGCAGGATCATGCAAAGTTAGAAGTTGAATCTACACATGACCCACTCACGGATTTGTATAACCGAAGATATCTTGATACTTGGTTTTCTTATCAGGAAGAAACAACTAATAATAAACCACATTTATTAGCCATAATTGATGTCGACTATTTCAAAAAAATAAATGATCAGTATGGTCATGAGGCGGGGGATGAAGTGTTAAGGGCATTATCTACCATTCTGAAACAGCAGCTTCGACCTGAAGATCTACTTATGAGGTGGGGAGGTGAAGAGTTTGTGATGATCATTAGTACACCAGAAGCTCATATTAAAGAAGTATTGGAGAGAATTCGTGCTCAAGTCGAACAAACATCATTTTACTGGGCAGGGCAGCGGGTTCCTGTAACTGTTTCCATTGGAGCAATTGCTGAGAAGTCGGTGTCTAAGTTGGCGTTGTCGTGGCAGAGTGCAATGGAGAGTGCAGACCAAGCGTTATACCAAGCGAAGTCAGAAGGAAGGAATCGATTCATTGTAAATGATAGTTATCAGTGATTGAAAAGCCAGACCCTGTAAATAATTCTGTGTAACTGTCAGGGTTACATGTATTGAGTGAGTCGGTCTTCGAACATAATCATAAAGCGGTTTAGAGCTTGTCGCCAGTTTTTGATCGGCATCGTCCATTTCTTGGAAGCATCTCGGATAGCCAGGTAGATCACCTTTCTAGCTGATTCATCCGTTGGGAAGAGCTTGCGCTTCTTAATCGCTTTTCTAATAACGCTGTTGAGGGATTC
>NZ_CAWPIM010000020.1:0-15839 GCF_963888245.1 Vibrio sp. B4-6 | reverse complement strand
GTGACAACATCCAAATGGTTGTAGAGCTAATCGCTCCAATCGCGATGGATGAAGGTCTACGTTTCGCGATCCGTGAAGGCGGTCGTACAGTAGGTGCTGGTGTTGTTGCTAAAGTTATCGCTTAATTTTCGATAATTTATGCACACACTGCATTAAAAAGGGAAGCTTAGGCTTCCCTTTTTGTTTGATGTGACCCTTAGTACATTTCCCTTGCTAATCCTGCTTCGTTTCTGTACTATTTGCCGTCCTTAATTCTCGGTCTTTTTTTTTCGTTCCTTGCTTCCTATGGACGACCGAGCCAAACCTGGAAGCTGAATAATCCGTAAGGAGCAACCGATGCGTCATTATGAAATCGTATTCATGGTGCACCCAGATCAAAGCGAGCAAGTTGCTGGCATGATCGAGCGTTACACTGGTTCTATCACTGAAACTGGCGGTACTATCCACCGTTTAGAAGATTGGGGTCGTCGTCAAATGGCTTACCCAATCAACAAGCTTCACAAAGCTCACTACGTTCTTATGAACGTTGAAGCTGACCAAGCTGTGATTGATGAGCTAGAAACTGCTTTCCGTTTTAACGATGCAGTTCTACGTAACATGATCATGCGTACTAAAGCTGCTATCACCGAGCCATCAATCATGCTGAAAGCTAAAGAAGAGCGTTCTAAGCGTGATGAAACTCGTTTCGATGCAGACGCTGAGTAATTGACTTGATGACCAATCGGATGGAGTTGAGTGGCACTGTCGCAAAACCTCCCATTCGAAGCCAAAGTCCTGCGGGTATTGAACATTGCCGTTTCTGGCTTGAACATCGCTCAACAGTGATAGAAGCTGATTTACCGAGACAAGTCTATTGTCGTATGCCGGTAGTCGTCAGTGGGCAAAGGTCAACGAATCTCACTCAACACTTAGTACAAGGCAGCACCATAACCGTAAGTGGCTTTGTCGCTTACCAAACTAGCCATAATGGCGTAGGTAAATTGGTGCTACATGCCGACCACATTACTCAAATTTAAGATCAGGAGATAGCCCATGGCTCGTTTCTTCCGTCGTCGTAAATTCTGCCGTTTCACTGCAGAAGGCGTACAAGAGATTGATTACAAAGATGTAGCAACTCTTAAAAACTACATAACTGAAGCTGGTAAAATCGTACCTAGCCGTATCACTGGTACTAGCGCTAAATACCAACGTCAGCTAGCTCGTGCAATCAAGCGTTCTCGCTACCTAGCTCTATTGCCATACACTGATAAACATCAGTAATTGGCACCGTTTATTAAGAAAGAGGATTAATCAATGCAAGTTATTCTACTTGATAAAATCGGTAACCTAGGCAGCCTTGGCGACACTGTAAGCGTGAAATCTGGTTATGCTCGTAACTTCCTTATCCCACAAGGTAAGGCTGTAATGGCAACTAAATCTAACGTTGAAATGT
Organism: Vibrio sp. B4-6; assembly: GCF_963888245.1. Taxonomy (NCBI): domain Bacteria; kingdom Pseudomonadati; phylum Pseudomonadota; class Gammaproteobacteria; order Vibrionales; family Vibrionaceae; genus Vibrio; species Vibrio sp. B4-6. Next base: position 14,407 of record NZ_CAWPIM010000020.1, on the reverse strand, counting down.
TTGAAACTCGTCGTGCTGAACTTGAAGCTAAAGTTGCTGAGCAACTTGTTGCATCTCAAGCTCGTGCTGAACAAGTTAACGCTCTTGAAGCTGTTGTTATTACTTCTAAAGCGGGCGATGAAGGTAAACTATTTGGTTCTATTGGTACTCGTGATATCGCTGACGCTATTACAGCGGCAGGTGTTGCAGTATCTAAGAGCGAAGTTCGTCTACCTGAAGGTGCTCTACGTAACGTAGGTTCTTTCGAAGTGAGCATCCAACTTCACTCAGAAGTGTTTGCAACTGCGAAAATTCAAATCGTTGCTGAGTAATTTCAGTCTTCGGATGAATTGAAAACACCAGCCTTGGCTGGTGTTTTTTTTATCTTCAAACTACCTAAAAACGAAACTGTAAACTAAATGAAGTAACGCTATCGGCTTTACTTAGTCCTGCTGGAACCTTATCGTGGTATTGGCGAGACAAGTTCACTTTCAACGCAATCGAATCAGTAATGTGATTGGTTAAAATGAGTTCGCTATCGGTTCTGATGTTACTTTCTCCTGCGACAAGAGTCAGTTCAGAGGAGATGGTTAAATTATCGAAAGTTGCCCAAACACCTTTTAAGTTACCACGAAATATGACTTCTTCGACTGTATTTGCAAATACAATATCTGTACTTGATATCTCATCTAGATTGGGTTTTTGGTAACGAAAACCGGGCCCTATTTCAATCTCTAATAGCAATATGTCGGTATTCATCAATTGGTAACCCATTCCACCAGATAGCGTGTAGTCTTTGAAATAGGCGCTGTATTTCGAATCAACACCGTTAAAGTTTGCGTATAGATAGGCTTTTGAAGCTAACTTATAGTCACTTTGCAACGAATAGTTTGCCTGCCGCTTATTCTCTTTTCCATTTTTATCAAGACGATACAATTTCCACTCACCATTGGTTCGATGGCGACCTGTTATGTATTCTGTCTTGACTCGTGAATTCAATGACTCTGAATCAGTATTACCTGAGTGGGCTTGGTAACCCAATTCGACTTGGCTATTCCAAGGAGAAGGAACTTCGATTTCCGTATCGTTTTTAAGATCCTCATTAGCATAAGCTGCACTCATCGCGAACAGGCTAAAACTAAGAAACCAAATTTTGGACACGAAGCACCCCTAAAGTGAATAAAAATAGTGGGCGAAATAGTAGGTGTAGGGCGGTTCTGTTTGGTCAGCATGAGGTTAATTCTCTACGAGATAAACACAAAGTTTCGTTTACATAATTACAAATGATCTATTCTGGCTATAATGGTCGGTCATTAGATAGTATTGAGCGAAGTCATGGCTGCACCACGAACAGATCAACGAAATCGTAAACCGTTTGACGCACAAGTCGACGCAATTAAAGTTCCTCCACATTCGATCGAAGCTGAGCAATCAGTGATTGGAGGCTTGCTATTGGATAACGAACGTTGGGATACGGTGGCTGAGCGTGTGGTCAGCAAAGACTTCTATAGCCGTGCGCATCGTTTAATTTTTGATGCAGCTAAATCGATTTTGGAAGCCAGTAAGCCGCTCGATCTTATTACATTATCTGAGTATCTTGAGCGTCGCGAACAGTTGGAAGATGTCGGCGGTTTTGCCTATTTAGCAGACTTGGCGAAAAATACGCCCAGTGCGGCTAATATTAATGCTTATGCTGAAATCGTAGCGGAACGAGCGTTGGTGCGTAACCTTATCGGTGTTGCCAATGAGATTGCGGATGCAGGTTATGATCCGCAAGGGCGCAGTTCGGAAGATTTGCTCGATCTGGCTGAAAGTAAAGTGTTCGCCATTGCTGAGGAGCGTACCAGCGAAAATGAAGGCCCGCAGAATGTTGATTCGATTTTAGAAAGAACTTTAGAGCGTATCGAACTGCTGTATAAAACACCACAAGATGGCGTAACGGGCGTGAATACGGGGTTTGCTGATCTCAATAAGAAAACGGCTGGTTTACAAGGTTCTGATTTGATCATTGTGGCTGCTCGCCCTTCTATGGGTAAAACGACGTTTGCCATGAACTTGTGTGAAAACGCGGCCATGGAGCAAGAAAAACCGGTTCTTATCTTCTCTCTTGAGATGCCGGCTGAACAAATCATGATGCGTATGTTGGCATCGCTTTCTCGCGTTGATCAAACCAAAATTCGTACTGGGCAGTTGGATGATGAGGATTGGGCACGAATTTCATCTACCATGGGTATTCTCATGGAAAAGAAAAATATGTACATAGATGATAGCTCAGGCCTAACGCCTACCGAGGTTCGTTCTAGAGCTCGTCGTATTGCGCGCGAGCATGGCGGCTTGTCGCTCATCATGGTTGACTACTTGCAGTTGATGCGAGTTCCTTCGCAATCGGATAACCGTACTTTAGAAATTGCGGAGATCTCTCGCTCGTTAAAAGCACTGGCTAAAGAATTGAATGTGCCCGTGGTGGCTTTATCGCAGCTTAACCGTTCGTTGGAGCAGCGCGCCGATAAACGCCCAGTCAACTCCGATTTGCGTGAATCCGGTTCGATAGAACAAGATGCCGATTTGATCATGTTCATCTATCGCGACGAGGTGTATCACCCTGATAGTTCGTTAAAGGGTATCGCAGAGATTATTATAGGTAAGCAACGTAACGGCCCGATTGGTTCTGTACGGTTGACCTTCCAAGGGCAGTATTCTCGTTTTGACAACTATGCAGGCCCTGCATTTGACGATGAGTAATTTGATGAGCTACATGAAAGCGGCGACCGCCTGCATCGATCTCGATGCGTTAAAGCACAACCTACAGCGAGTAAAACAGCAGGCACCAAACAGTAAAATTATGGCGGTGGTCAAAGCAAATGGTTATGGTCATGGGCTTCGGCATGTTGCGAAACATGCACTGGGCGCGGATGCATTTGGCGTGGCTCGCATTGAAGAAGCGCTGCAACTGAGAGCGAGCGGTGTGGTAAAACCTATCTTATTGCTTGAAGGTTTTTATTCCCCGATGGATCTTGCTGTATTGGTGACCAATAACATTCAAACCGTTGTTCACTGTGAGGAGCAGTTAGTCGCCTTAGAGCAGGCTCAATTAGATGTCCCAGTCAATGTTTGGTTGAAAATCGATAGCGGAATGCATCGTTTAGGTGTGCGCCCAGAACAATACCCCGATTTTTTAGAACGTTTGCAAGCGTGTAAAAACGTAGTGAAGCCATTGCGTTATATGAGTCATTTTGGTTGTGCCGATGAACTCGATAAATCAACGACTTCTGAGCAAATTGAGCTATTTTTAGCAATGACAAAAGGTCATGAGGGTGAAAGATCACTTGCTGCCTCCGCTGGTTTATTAGCTTGGAAGCACAGCCAGTTAGAGTGGGTTCGCCCAGGTATTATTATGTATGGCGTTTCTCCTTTTGATGATAACTCGGCGCAAGCGCTGGGCTATCAACCTGTAATGACATTAAAATCTCACTTGATCGCAGTGCGTGATGTTAAAGCGGGAGAGAGTGTTGGCTACGGTGCCACTTGGACAAGCTTACGTGACACTAAGGTTGGTGTTATCGCAATTGGCTATGGCGATGGTTATCCTCGCACTGCACCCAATGGAACTCCGGTTGTTGTCAATGGGCGTAAAGTGCCGATTGCAGGGCGAGTTTCAATGGATATGCTTACGGTCGATCTCGGTCCACAAGCCTGCGATAAGGTGGGCGATGAGGTTATTTTATGGGGAAAAGAGCTACCAGCCGAAGAAGTGGCCTCTCACATCGGCACGATCGCTTACGAGTTAGTGACGAAACTCACTTCTCGTGTTGAGATGTCGTATCAATAAAGCCAGAGTATGCACCCATTAGGTTTACCTGACCTAACTCAATATGAGAGCGGGTAAGCTGCGTCATAATGGCGCTCACAAAACGAATAACGACGTGTTGCCTTCCAAATATAGGCAGTCGATACCATTTTCTTTTTTTGCTCAATCGGGGATTCCATCATTTTGAAACAGAGTTTAGGAATGATAGGAATAAAACCTACTGTCACATCGGGATAGATACCATGTTGAAAAATATCAATCCAACGCAAACCAACGCTTGGAAAGCACTGACTGCGCATTTTGAATCAGCGCAAGATATGGACCTTAAATCGCTTTTTGCACAAGATGCACAACGTTTCGATAAATTCTCGACTCGTTTTGGTTCAGATATTCTTGTTGATTACTCAAAAAATTTGATCAATGAAGAGACCTTACAACATTTACAAGCACTGGCTAATGAGACTGAACTAAAGTCAGCCATCGACGCTATGCTGCAAGGCTGCGCGATCAACCAAACTGAAGGCCGTGCCGTACTGCACACTGCGTTACGCAACCGCAGTAACACACCGGTCATGGTTGATGGTGAAGATGTGATGCCAGCCGTGAATGCGGTACTTGAGAAGATGAAATCGTTTTCTGAACGAGTGATTTCTGGTGAATGGAAAGGTTACACTGGTAAAGCGATTACCGATATTGTCAACATTGGTATTGGTGGTTCAGACCTTGGCCCATACATGGTCACAGAAGCACTTGCGCCGTATAAGAATCATCTTAATCTTCATTTCGTTTCTAACGTTGATGGAACACACATCGTTGAAACGTTGAAAAAAGTCAATCCAGAAACCACGCTATTTTTAGTGGCTTCAAAGACGTTTACTACCCAAGAAACCATGACCAATGCACATACGGCTCGTGATTGGTTCTTAGCGGAAGCAGGCGATGAAACTCATGTTGCAAAACACTTTGCAGCGCTGTCGACTAATGCGAAATCAGTCGCTGAGTTTGGTATTGATACAGACAACATGTTCGAATTTTGGGATTGGGTCGGTGGACGCTACTCACTATGGTCAGCGATTGGTCTATCCATTGTATTGGCTGTAGGCTATGACAACTTTGTGGAACTGCTGTCCGGCGCGCATGAGATGGATCAACATTTTGTGGCGACACCTTTTGAGCAAAATATTCCTGTGATCCTAGCCTTGATTGGTATTTGGTATAACAACTTCCATGGCGCCGAATCAGAAGCGATTCTGCCTTATGACCAATACTTACATCGCTTTGCCGCTTATTTCCAACAGGGCAATATGGAATCAAACGGTAAATACGTAGATCGTAACGGTCAAGCGGTAACTTACCAAACGGGTCCAATCATTTGGGGTGAGCCCGGTACTAATGGTCAACACGCCTTTTATCAATTGATCCACCAGGGAACAAAATTGATCCCGTGTGATTTTATTGCGCCAGCGCTCAGCCATAACCCAGCGGGTGATCATCACCAAAAATTGATGTCGAACTTTTTTGCTCAAACAGAAGCGTTAGCGTTTGGAAAAACGCAGCAAACCGTTGAAGCTGAGCTAAAAGCGGCGGGTAAATCGGCACAAGAAATGGCGGCAATAGCACCATTTAAAGTGTTTGAAGGGAACCGCCCAACCAACTCAATCTTAGTTAAGCAGATCACGCCACGCACTTTGGGCAACCTGATTGCGATGTACGAGCATAAAATTTTCGTACAGGGTGTTATTTGGAATATCTTCAGTTTCGATCAATGGGGCGTTGAGCTTGGTAAGCAGTTAGCAAACCAAATTCTGCCTGAGTTAGCCGACGATGCTCAAGTGAGTTCACACGACAGCTCAACCAATGGTTTGATTAACGCGTTTAAGACATTTAAAGCGTAATGCGTCAAAACCTTACTTGGATGTGAGTAAGGTTTTATCCAAATAAAAAAGGTTGATACTTAACGGTATCAACCTTTTTTCTTTAATGAAAGAGCTTACTCGAAACAGATTTCGATAAAAGCGTTACCCCACTGAGAGGTAAACGGCATGATAATAATTGCACCTTCGCATTTATGACGAATCGTGTGGCCTTTTCCTGAGACAACAACCGGAGTTGCCATATCAAAGTCAAAACCACTCTCGGCAAGAATACGTTTAGCTCCGCCTGTCACCATGTTGGTGATTTCGCCGACCATATCTGTCACTTCTTCATTGAGACCGTTGGGGCGTTCACCTAACATATTTTGCATGATTTCCAATGCTAGACTTTCATCAAAAGTAATAGACATGGAACCGCGGCTTTGACTACCAACCATACCAATCAAGCCAGAGACATCACCACGGGCAATCTCATCTTTCTTTACACGAGGTTTCTGTGGCTTCAACTCTAATGAAGCCATCGTTTTTAACACGTTCATTAAAGAAGCTAAAAACGGGTTTACAAATTCAGCGCGCATAACCTTCTTCTACTGTTTTTATACTTTCAGACTTGAGGAACACGTTTGGCAAACACCATGAGATTCAATAACGTGATTAACGATGTTAAAACCGTGTTTCTCAGCGTTGCTTGCTAGCAAGGCTATCAGACTATCATCTTGAAGTTCAATAACATTGCCACATTTGTCACAAATTAATAGGTGTGAGAAATGCTTATTAGCATTACAAGAGCAACATGAAATAAAGCTATTTGTTGACTCCACTCTATGAATAAAGCCTTGTTCTAACAAAAAGTCCAGAGCACGATACACCGTTGGTGGTTTCGCTTGGGGCTCGCTTTGCTTTAAATCTTCAAGCAATTCATAAGCACTGGATGCTTTTTTGCTTGAACAAATCAGTTCAAACACTCTCTTTCGTTGAGAAGTTAGTCGTACTCCTCTCGCTGCGCATAGTTCTTCTATTTGTTTCGTTAGCTTGTGGTCCAAATTAATCACCATAACCATTGGACTTTAATAATAATATACTATTTCCAGATTAATAGCCTTGTAGCCTACAACATTTTCTGGAGTTAGTTAGCGATGTGATCGTTGTTTGCAACGAAAATAGTACTTAAATTACCTTATATCGATGCAAAACGATACAGAAGAAGAACTGTTGGCGCTATAAACTCGAAGCGATTACAATGCCAAACTTTGTTTTTGGCTGTAAGTTTAGCCATTGAAACTGACTGAATTGGGATATCTAAATCATGACTCACCCTTGTAGGCTATCAGTAGCACCCATGCTCGATTGGACAGATCGCCACTGCCGATACTTTCATCGTTTGCTGTCCTCGCAAACGTTACTGTACACCGAGATGGTTACGACAGGCGCGATCATTCATGGTAAAGGGGACTTCTTGGCTTACAACGAGGAGGAACACCCAGTAGCGTTACAATTGGGTGGTTCGAATCCTCAAGACCTTGCTCATTGTGCCAAACTTGCCCAGCAGTACGGGTACGATGAAATCAACCTCAATGTGGGTTGTCCGTCTGATCGCGTCCAGAATGGTCGTTTTGGTGCTTGTTTAATGGCAGAGCCGCAACTGGTGGCGGATTGCGTTGCAGCGATGAAATCAGTAGTTGATATTCCGGTAACCGTAAAGACGCGTATTGGTATTGATGACATGGATTCTTATGAATTTTTGACTGATTTTATTTCATTGGTATCAGAGAAAGGGGGCTGTGAACAGTTTACTATTCATGCGCGTAAGGCGTGGCTTAGTGGTTTGAGCCCAAAAGAGAACCGTGAAATACCGCCGTTAGATTACTCACGGGCATATCAGCTGAAAAAAGATTTCCCACATTTAGTCATTGCTGTGAATGGCGGTGTCAAAACCTTAGCTGAAGTCAGTGAGCATTTACAGCATCTTGATGGCGTAATGATTGGACGGGAAGCTTATCAAAGCCCTTATTTGTTGGCGGAAGTGGATCAGAGCATTTTTGGCATGGATACGCCGATTAAAAAACGTTCTCAAATTATTGAAGAGATGTTTCCTTATATTGAACGTCAATTAGCTCAGGGGTCTTACCTTGGTCATATTACCCGCCATATGTTAGGTATGTTCCAAAATATGCCAGGTGCTCGTCAATGGCGACGTTATATCAGTGAGAATGCGCATAAGCCCGGTGCGGGAATTGAAGTCGTGCAAGCGGCATTAGCAAAAATTCCGAAAGAGTTGAATGTGTAAAAATTACCAACTTAAGTGGTGATTTTTACCAACAATAGAAAGGCGCTAAATGACTCGGTGTTATTTAGCTTTTTTATTGAAATAAATATTGCTTTTCAAGTGCTTGATTGGCCAAGAAACTGTGATTTTTTTGGTCTTGACTTGAAATCAGAGGTGGTGATAACAAGTTGGCTCGATATCTGCTAGTGGTAAGAGAAACGGAGGAAAGCATCATGTTTGAACTTATTTTCTTATTGGTTTTTATTGCAACTTTATTGGCGACAGGCATCACTTTGGCGACTGTGTTTATTGCGACGGTCATGGGCTTCATAGTATTGGCATTACTAGGCATGATTGGAGTGATGTTTAAGCTACTACCTTGGATCATTGTGATTGTTTTGGGGGTCTGGTTCTTCCGTCATGTGGTGTACACCCCTCGCTAATGTGGCAGTCAACGAAACGTTAACTCACTTCAGGAATATGCTACTATCGCGTTCAATTAAGAACATGCATTAGTAGCGAATAAATAGGGAGCAATAGGGATGAATAAACCAATTTGGTTAGCGTTGGTCAGTATAGCAATGATGATGTCAACCGCATCGGTTCAAGCAGAATCATTTTATCGTGGAGAAGTTGGCGCTGACATGTGGTGGGGCAGCACTAAAATCGACAATACTCGTCGTGATGATGTGAAGACACCTTCAATCCACGTTGCTTTTGAGCATCAGCTACCTTATTTGCCCAATGCGAGTATTCGTTATACTACGCTTGAGGCGGATTATGCATCCTTTGATAAGTACGACTATACCTTGTATTACAATCTGTTAGAGCGACAGTTAATGTCGTTCGATGCGGGTGTTACATTCACTCAATATAGTGGTTCTCAGTATCAAGCACCAGATAGCTTGAAGTACAGTTTTGATAAGACGACTTTTAACTGGTATGCCTATGCCACAATTAAAATTCCCAATACCCAAGTTGATGTGATTGGGCAGTTTGATTTTGGTGATAGTGGCGGAATTAAAAGCGCAGATGTACTTGCGGGTTTGCAGTATTCCATACCTATTCGTGCTGGCAATGTCGCATTGCGTGGCGGCTATCGTGTGATTGATCTTGAATTCACCGAACTTGACCCAAAAACGAAAAACTCATTTGTCTTTGTTGATGGTTGGTTCTTGGGGGCTGAATTTCAATTTTAAGTATCGATTCGATACTTACGCGCTAAATGCATTTTCCATAAAACGCTACCTCTACAAGGTGGCGTTTTTTATAACTGACAATTATATTATTGCGCAATTTCTTAGCAGAATAAGCAAAATGTACCATGCTTAATTCACGAGTGAATAATGTGAAAATGGTGTGGTGATGACGATTACCGAGTTAAGGGACTTGTATCGTGAGAACAAGCTTATCGAAGCCATTATTGAACCTTCTTTCCAAGAAGGGCATTGGATAGTCGAGTTTCGGCATTGCCGTGGTGGGTTCGTGCTATTAACCGATTCTCAGGGTGACGAATGCCAGTATACCGATCTGGATCTTGCCTCTAAATCGGCTATGGAGGTGGGTTTTAAGCAAGTTCGAGTCGAGTCTAAATGAGAGAATTAAGCGTAATGCCTACTTCCAAAAAGTTATAAAACATACTTATCTATTCTTTCTTGTTATTAAAGAGAGTGGTTAATCTATTGTCACGCAATGAATAGGGAAGTCGTGACCATGTCTTCAGGAAATACCATACCCCAAGAGCTAACCAGTTTAGCTAGCCCACTCAATGACGCGCAACTGAACGGATTGCAGCGTACTATTTCAGAACTGTCCCCGCAGCAGCTTGCTTGGGTTAGCGGATATTTTTGGGGCCTCAGTCAGTCTCAAGCATCAAGCATTTCTACTTCCAGTTCACAAGCAGCCACTTTAGTATCAATGGAGCCTGCGACTCAATTAACCATTATTTTCGCTTCTCAAACAGGCAATGCAAAAGGCCTTGCTGAAGGATTGGAAAGAGAAGCTCAGGCTGCCGGTATCGCGGTTCAATTATTCGATGCGAGTGATTACAAAGGCAAAGATCTTGCGAAAGAAACGCATGTTATTTTTGTTGCATCGACCAATGGCGAGGGCGAAGCTCCTGACAATGCATTAGCGCTGCATGAATTTTTACAATCCAAGAAAGCGCCGAAATTACCTCACTTGCAATATGGTGTGATTGGCTTAGGTGACTCCAGTTATGAATTTTTCTGCCAAACGGGTAAAGATTTTGATGCATTTTTAGAGCAGCTTGGTGCCAAACGTTTTATTGAACGAGTGGATTGCGACGTTGATTACGAACATCAAGCCGCCGAGTGGAAAGCCAAAGCATTAGCAGTGGTAAAAGAAGCTTTTGCAAGTACGCCTGCGCAAGTTGTGCAATTACCCGTGAGTCAAACCACGAGTCATCTATCTCAATACAATAAGCAAAATCCTTACAGTGCGACTTTACTGACGAGTCAAAAAATTACTGGGCGAGATTCAGGAAAAGAGGTGCACCACATTGAAATTGACTTGGGTGAGTCAGGTATAACGTATCAGTCTGGGGATGCGCTTGGAGTATGGTATGAAAACGATACAGAGTTGGTCAATGCCGTGTTATCTGCGACTGGGCTATCGGGTGTCGAAAGTGTTGAGGTCGATGGCGAAAGTTTATCCATCCATAGTGCTTTAATGCATAAATATGAAATTACGGCTGCAAATCCTCAGATGGTGACCAAGTTTGCTGAGTTATCTGGTTGTACGAAACTGCTTGAGCTGGTGGAGGATAAAGAGAAGCTCAGATTGTATGCGAGCCATCATCAAGTGATTGATGTACTGCGAGAGAAGCAAACTAAACTGACGGCCCAAGCGCTACTCTCTTTATTACGTCGTTTAACGCCGCGTCTTTATTCTATCGCATCAAGTCAAAGCGAAGTTGAAGATGAAGTGCATCTTACCGTCAGCATTGTTCAGTATACATACCAAGATGAGCATCGTTTTGGGGGGGCGTCCAGTTACCTTGGCCAGCGCTTAGAAGAGGGCGATAAGGTAAAGGTTTTCATTGAACACAATAATAATTTCAAACTACCGCAAGATGATAACGTGCCTATTATCATGATTGGTCCTGGTACCGGAATTGCGCCATTTCGTAGCTTTATTCAAGAGCGTGATAACCGTGAAGCAAAAGGAAAAAACTGGCTGTTTTTTGGTGATCGTACATTTACTCAAGATTTTCTCTATCAAGTTGAGTGGCAAAAATATCTGAAATCCGGTGTGCTGAGTCGTCTAGATGTGGCGTTTAGCCGTGATCAGCATGAGAAAGTCTACGTCCAGCATCGATTACTTGAACAATCCGAACTGGTCTGGCAATGGATTCAAAACGGTGCGTATCTTTATGTCTGTGGTGATGCAACGCACATGGCGAAAGATGTGCATGATGCACTAATTGTTATTGCACAGCAGCAAGGTGGGTTATCACGTGAACAGGCAGAGACATATATCAACGATCTGCGCAAAGCAAAACGTTATCAAAGGGATGTGTACTAATGAGCACCAAACAACAATCTAATCATCAAGAAGTATTAGGACAAGAGCTAGGCCCATTGTCAGATAACGAGCGCTTGAAACGTGAAAGTCACTTTTTACGTGGGACGATCGAGCAAGATCTGCAAGATCACATCACAGGTGGCTTTAGTGCTGACAACTTTCAGTTGATTCGCTTTCATGGCATGTATCAACAAGACGATCGCGATATTCGTAACGAACGTGCAAAACAAAAGTTAGAACCTCTGCACAATGTGATGTTACGTGCGCGCATGCCTGGCGGGATCATCACACCGAAACAATGGCTAGCGATAGATAAATTTGCAACTGAGCACAGCCTATATGGCAGCATTCGTTTAACCACTCGCCAAACCTTTCAGTTTCACGGGGTATTGAAGCCTAACATTAAATTGATGCATCAAACGTTAAACAGCATTGGTATTGATTCGATTGCCACAGCGGGTGATGTGAACCGTAACGTACTGTGTACGTCCAATCCTGTGGAGTCTGAACTGCATCAGGAAGCTTACGAATGGGCGAAGAAGATTTCGGAGCATCTGTTACCTAAAACGCGCGCTTATGCCGAAATTTGGTTGGATGGTGAAAAACTAGAAACTACAGATGAAGAGCCGATTTTAGGTAATAACTACTTACCGCGTAAGTTCAAAACGACAGTGGTTATTCCGCCCCAAAACGATGTGGATGTACATGCCAACGATTTAAACTTTGTTGCGATTGCCGAACAAGGTCGGTTAGTTGGTTTTAATGTGCTGGTGGGTGGCGGCCTAGCCATGACGCACGGTGATACTTCTACTTACCCGCGTCGTGCTGATGATTTCGGATTTATTCCTTTGGATAAAACCTTAGAAGTCGCCGCCGCTGTGGTTACGACTCAGCGTGATTGGGGAAACCGGTCTAATCGTAAAAATGCAAAAACTAAATACACACTCGATAGAGTGGGCGTCGATGTGTTCAAAGCCGAAGTTGAAAAGCGTGCTGGTATTGAGTTTGCGGTCAGCCGCCCTTACGAGCTCACAGAACGTGGTGATCGGATTGGGTGGATTGAAGGCATCGATGGTAAGCATCATTTAACACTTTTCATCGAAAATGGTCGTTTACTCGATTTCCCTGATAAACCGCTAAAGAGTGGTGTGGCAGAAATTGCTAAAATCCACCAAGGTGATTTTCGTATGACGGCCAATCAAAACCTCATCGTAGCGGGAGTACCAGCTCTACAAAAAGCCACGATTGAGCAGATTGCGCGTCAGCATGGTTTGATCAATGACAATGTGAGTGAGCAACGTAAAAATTCGATGGCGTGTGTCTCTTTCCCTACGTGCCCATTAGCTATGGCTGAGGCGGAACGTTTCCTCCCTCAATTTGTAACGGATGTAGAGACGATCCTACAAAAACATGCGTTACCTAAAGAAGAAAACATTATCTTACGTGTCACAGGTTGTCCGAACGGATGTGGCCGAGCCATGTTGGCTGAAATTGGTTTAGTTGGTAAAGCTCCCGGCCGCTACAACCTACATCTTGGCGGCAATAGAGCGGGCACTCGTGTGCCTAAAATGTATAAAGAAAACATTACCGATGTACAAATTCTTCAAGAAATTGATGAGTTGGTAGGACGCTGGGCTAGCGAGCGTCTCGAAGGAGAAGGATTTGGTGATTTCACAATCCGCGCAGGAATTATCGAAGAGGTGATCATCTCTAAGAGAGATTTCTATGCTTGAAGTACCAGTAGTTCCTAAATTGTCCGAGTTATTGGCGCTAACTAAAGTAGAGCAAACGTTACACCTTGCCCCATTAAATGCTTATCTCGAAACGTTAACAGCGCAGCAGCGAGTGATGTGGGCGATTGAGAATCTAGAAGGAACCCATGCGCTTTCTTCTAGCTTTGGCATTCAAGCCGCATTGATGCTGCATCTGGTTTCTAGCGTAAAAAGCGATATACCAGTGGTATTGACGGATACTGGCTATTTGTTTCCTGAAACATATCAATTTATTGACCAGCTCACGGAGCACCTAAATCTCAATCTGCATATCTTCAGCGCTACGATAAGTCCATCATGGCAGGAGGCGCGTTACGGTAAACTTTGGGAACAAGGCGTTACTGGCATTGAACAATACAATCACCTTAATAAAGTAGAACCGATGCGAAGAGCGTTAGATGAACTAAATATCGGTACTTGGTTTTCTGGCCTACGCCGAGAGCAATCACAATCGCGGGCGACATTACCTATTGTAGCGATTCAAAATGGTGTGTTTAAATTCCTACCTGTGATTGATTGGACAAATAAAGATGTACATTATTATCTGCAAGAAAATCACCTGCCGTATCATCCATTATGGGAGCAAGGTTACCTTTCAGTTGGTGACACTCATACTACTCGTAAATGGGAACCGGGAATGAATGAAGAAGAAACGCGTTTCTTCGGCTTAAAAAGAGAGTGCGGTCTTCATGAAGAGAATAACTAAGGAGATGATGCAGGTATTTAATCTTCTATATAGTGTAAAAAAGAAATGAGTGAAACGGAAAAAGCGTCTGAAGGCGCTTTTTCTACGTTTGAAAAGATAAAAATTACAGCTAATGTGTATAACTCTGTGGGTAACATGTTTACTTTATCTTAGTAAAATTGAATAAATAAGGCTTTGAGCAGTAATTTGGTGATTAAGCGCTATTTTTGCAATTTTTACAAAATAACGCTTGCCAGCGTGACGACGATCTCTATAATGCGACCTCACTGACACGGCACAGCCAATAAGGGTTCAAGCCCAACGAGCAGTCAATCAGTAGGTCAAATCGGTAAGACGAAATAATGTAAAAAAGTGTTTGACACTTTTCATTATCTCGCTAGAATGGCCGCCTCTTCAAAGGAAGCCTCGGCAACCCAGCGAAGAACGCTCTTTAACAATATAAACCTATCAATCTGT
>NZ_CAWPIM010000019.1:0-16166 GCF_963888245.1 Vibrio sp. B4-6 | reverse complement strand
CTCACTGCTTTGTAAGTTGCTGGGTGCCAACTGGTGCCTTCGTGAAGGCTTGAGCCTAGTGCGGTGAAAGTTGCACGCTGGGTTCTTAGAGGGGCGACACTTGGTAACAGGTGTCGTCTACTCGACAGAAGCAAGCTTGCCACATACGGTTCTTAGCTTTAAACTAACTTTGAGAGCCTCGGGTATCCCTGCTTTTTCTTGGAGTTACGATTTACTGTCTGGCCAGAAGTAATTGTATCGAATTGAACTTGGCTTAATTGCAAAGCAGACCACCGAGGACATACGATAAGTCTAGGTGCTTTCCCTCCCATATGCATTGCCTGTGGCTTTGTCGTATCTGGAACTAAAAAACTGGTCCAACAGGCTTACACACAAATTAATCTATTGATAGTTTCTTATGCTCTAAAAACGTTTAGGGGCGAAGGTGAGTTTGCTGTGAACTTTTTTGGACATCTCTGGACACTATCTGCAATCGAAACAAACAGGGCGTCCACATATGGTAAAAAAATGACATCCAACCACTAGTATTGCCTGTCTTTGTGTTTCCCAAAAGCTTGAATTAGTAGGTAGGAGTAATAACCGTAAATTTAACCTCATTTACGGTTGAATCTGAATTTCCCAGAAACTGGCATGAATTGTGGTAAGATTAACCGAAAATTTAATTAAATTTACGGTTGAATCGGGTGATTGGTTGTTAACGCTGGTATTTTTTCTTCAGCTTTTTTAGCTCTTCTTGATTGTTTTTCTCTAGCTCTTTTTCATATTCATCCATATGTTTCGAGAGCCAAATGTGAACATTTTCCGAATAGAGAGCAAAAGCACCAATAGCTAAACTCAATGCGAATATTATACTTAGAAACAACATCCTAGTCCTCTCATGTGTTGTGCCGACGCGCTAGTTCGTACTAGCTAACAACCCTATCAATTCATCAGTTGTAACTGTTTTTCATGAACCATTTTCGTTTATAATATATACAGCAATACGATACTTGGATTCGGGGGCAACTAGCAAGTCTCGACACATTTCCGTGTTAAAATATTCTAATTACGCCTATTGTTTAAGTGTAGTTAGATTCGGAGATACTTTAATGTTCAGCGCTGCTTATGAAATGCTTGGAGGTGAAAAGCGCAAAGCTCAGAGCGCAATCGATAGCCTAAAAATTATTCGTCAAGGGCTTCCTGTTGAAATGCTGGATAGAGGAATGTTAACTCTTGGTCTGACTAAGACAGATTACGCGAAAATTATTGGCGTTAATCTGCGTACTCTCCAGCGAAAAATGAAAGAACCGAACGCAACGCTAAGCCCAACAGCCAGTGAACATGTTCTCATGCTTGCAGATATGGTCAAAGAAGCAAATGAGTATTTTGGTGATCGTGATGCGACATTACGCTGGTTAAATAAACCCAGTTTGGTGTTTGAAAACGAAACACCACTTTCATTCTGTGACACAATAACCGGTATCATTCTGGTGACAGAAGAGATCAATAAGTTGAAGTACGGATATACGGCTTAAATGGAAACTTACCGATTGTCACAAAGCCACTTTTCCTGACATAGCAGGGAAAGTCAGTCTGTTTGGTTCTGCGACATAGGTTCTTAGACACACTATGATTGGGTACAAGCGTGTTAGTTCCAGCTCATGTAGTGTATCTCGGCCTTACAAAGTAGGCTTCATTCGGAAAAAGATGGCCAATGACTCAACATATCAATCTGATTTTATGAGATAAAAGCATCTCAAGAAAAATCACCATACTTGATACGATTTAATGCATCTAAAACGCGTTTTAAATCGCCTTTAAGCACAACTTCTAGCGGAGTTAGACCAGATAGCGCTGGAATTGCGGAAGTTAACCATTCTGCTCTCAAACCAGAGTCCTCAAACACATCCTCCATTAGCTCTTTTAAAGTAGGGTGTTGTGAAAGAGTGTACTCTATAGACTTCAACTGGGTATCATCCTCAAGTTCAACTTTGCGTAAAGTCCATGAGCCATCGTTATTGTCGAGCCATTCGATTTGATCGCCTTCTTCCCATTGCAATTCTTCTTGCAGTATTTCTGGAATGTTGAAGAAAGCTTCACCATCACAGGTCTTCTCAATTTTAACTTTCATTGCTGCTTAGAACCTTATTCTATTCACATGGTGATTTATGACACGCTTACTCTAGTTTAGCAAAAACAGATTGCCACTGATTGGAACGAACATGCAACTAGCAAACCAACCATAAGTTACTTAAATTACACTTTTAAATAATTTCTTATACAGACACCTCAAAAGTGAGTTATAGTGAACTTATAGATTGAGGCGACCCCAATAGTAACAAAAGTACATTAAAAGGCACTTATGAAAAAAGGTAAGATGGTAAAGGCACAACCTATGCCTGATTTGAATACCGAGTTCAGTATGGCAACGCTGGGGAGCGCTATTCGCTCAAAGCGCACCGATAGAGGCTGGCGTATTGATGATCTCGCTTCAAAAGCCAATTTATCTCGTAGGACAGTCATGAAGGTAGAAAAAGGCGATACCAGTGTCACCTTTGCCAATGTACTTGTCCTCATGGATATCTTGGGGCTGTCGTTACGCCTTATCGACTTAAACCTATTTATTCGTCCACATAGCCAAATAACCTCCCAAGCTGAAAACAGCGTGAGAAACAATGAGGATGGTTGGTATGAGTAAGTTGCAACAATTAGACGTGTTTATCGGTACGAATACCAAAATTGGTCGTTTGATTCTTCCTGTCGGAACAGAAACAGAGTTCTCATTCATCTATGAAGATGAATGGCAACACACGGGTTTCCCAATTTCGCCACACATCTCTTTCGATGATCGGGCTTCGCCACGTAGTATTGAGAACTACCTCAGAAATCTCCTTCCTGAAGGAGAAGCCTTTGAGGAGATGATACAAAACACCACTATCTCCAAAAGCAATACATTTGGGCTGATTCGTAAGCTTGGTGCGGAAACATCTGGCGCATTATCTTTTCGAGTCCCAAATTCAGAACCTGAGGAAACCAGCTTTAGAGCTGTCCCTGATGATGAGCTCATAGAACGACTAGAGCGAAATTTAGCACCATTAGTTTATTGGGACGGTAAGGTTCGCCTTTCGGTTGCCGGTGTGCAAAACAAGTTAAACTTACTTAAGCGCGGTGATGAATGGGGATTTGGTGAAGGAAAATTAAGTTCGAACTACATTCTGAAGTTTGAAAGCGGTAAAGCACCGTGTATTGCTGTGAATGAGTTCTTTTGCATGACATTAGCTAGACTAGCCGGTTTGGACGTCGCTCATGTTGAATTAACCCGTATTGGGAAGACTAGGACACTGATCATAGAGCGGTTCGATCGTGCCTATATCGAGGCTCGTGATGTCGTTCAACGAAAACATGTGATTGATGGCTGTCAGGCGACTGACTTACCTCCAGGTTACAAATACGAGCGTCAGAATGGGGATGAAGGCGATGGTGTATATATGCGTGATGGCGTTTCTTTCCCACGCCTACTGAGCGTCAAAACCATAGACACGGTAATCACCAACCTAAAGCTTACCCAGTGGATGCTCTTTAATCTAGCAACACTAAACTACGATGCTCATGGTAAAAATATTAGCTTCTTCGTCACCCCTAAAGGCCTTGAACTGACCCCTTTTTATGATTTAGTCAACATAGAAGCTATCGCTCAAGAGGGAGCAAAACGCAACTCACAAAGCGGTAAATTGTCTGCTGATGAGGGGCGTGCCGCCAGTATCCCTCAATATTTTGCAATGTCGATTGGAGATTGGGAAAGCGAAGACTTTCAAAATCCGCCGAAAGGTAACTTCAAACACCCTATTACCAGCTATGATTTAGCTGAATTCGGTGCTCTGCTCGGCTATTCAGGCACCAAAATGGCTTCCATAATGGTAGAAACCATTGGTGCCATAAAGAATGCCCTGAAGGAAACGGTTGGACTTACCGAAGCTCAAGGAATCGATGACGGAGAGCGTGAACACATAGAACTATGTGTCTCACTAATCCAAACAGAGTGTGAATACTTGTTAGCGCAAGCCGACAGCGTGCCAGAAATGAGTGAGCTTCTTTAATAGCAAATGCAGGAGCGATCTTTAGCAATTTATAAACCATTTTTGGACAGAAATTACTTTGTTCTGCAGCTAAAAATAACGCCAAACACATTGGTTTTTTTATTGCAGTTTCATCAATTACTTAAGTCTAAGATGAATGTAAATGCGAAAGTTTTCTGATTTAGCTGTTTAGAATAGACAAGCGTGTACCTCTCGCACTAATCACGCAGCAACGCTCTGGATTTGACTTGCACAACAAACACGATGTTTGCGATACGTTTCAGAAACCACTAATACAGCTTAAAAGTTGTTTACCCATCCATAAGTCACCAGTAGCCAAACATTCACAGAATTAATCATTGAAATCATATGACATTGGGAAAGTAGACTTTAATACCCCTGCCTCAATTCTTCGACTGCTCAAATAGTCATCATCCGCATGGCTCAAAGGTCGCCGAGTAAGAAATTGCTCAAAGTTCTAACAAAAAATACTCCACTGGTAATAGAATATTCGACTAAAATCACACGCTTAACGCGAAAATTTCAAGGACCGGGTATGAATAATCAGGGCTGGATTCACTATTGGCGTAATTCTCTTGCCGATGCCGACAGCGCGAAAGGTGCATTAAAAAAGCAAGATCTGAAGAATTATGTACGAGCGACAACCGACGAGTTCAAAGAAGGTAAGCTTAAACCTGATTCTACATTGCTAGAAGATCTGTTTCGCAATGAACTCGATACCCTAACCGCCGTACAAATTCATCATCGACCGGTCACCTATTATCTTCGGAAAGTTCATGGCAAAGATTACAGCGGTAATATGCCTGGTGTACTGACACCGATTGTCTGCTCTTTATGGGTCAATCGTGAAGGACTACTATTTCCCCACACCACGCCATTCATACCTCGTGATTTGCTTGCTCCTCAAGGAAATGACACCTTTACTATCGCTGACGTCGATAAGCTCGATGAATTCCTGACAACAAATGAAATTCCAGCGCAGTCTACTGAAAGTATTCCAGCCAAATTCGAACAAGAAGAACAGTATCAGAACCATCAAAAAGATTGGCACAACTACTACGGACTCACCCAAAAACTATTTGCCGATTACTGTGATAGAAACCGAATCGAGCAATTCTACGAAGAAATTGAAAGTCGTGGCTTAGTCAACAAAATCAGCGAGTGCTTGGGAGCTTCAAGGCATATTTTAAAACTGTACGATAACCTGAGCAATTCAAACACAACCTTGCCTTTGCTTGATAGTTACGCGGCAAAAACAGTAACCAACCACGATGAATGTATTGATGTATCTCAGACAGTGAATTCGCGTTTTGGCCACTCAAATAGTCAATTCCCGCTAGCTAAAGCGCAATGCGATGCCTTGGCCCATACCTTAGCCATGCAAGAAGGCGATATTCTTGCGGTAAATGGTCCTCCTGGCACAGGTAAAACAACGTTTGTTCTATCTGTAGTCGCGTCACTGTGGATTGAATCTGCGCTAAAAGAGAGTCAACCGCCGCTAATCATTGCGGCATCAACTAATAATCAAGCAGTAACCAACATCATTGATGCTTTTGGTAAAGACTTCGATGAAGGCGACGACGAACTATCAGGCCGATGGTTACCCGACATTTTTAGCTATGGTGGCTACCTGCCATCGGCGTATGGAGAATTGGAAGCTGCCAAAAGTTACCAAACTAAGCATTTCTATGAAAAAGTCGAGCAGTTGGATTTTCTCGATCAAGCCCAAGCGCATTATTTGGATAGAGCAAAACAGGCGTTTCCACAACAGAATTTTGCTGATGTAACGCAAGTTAAAGCGTATCTCCTTGCCGAATTGCGCCAACATCAAAACCAGTTAGATCACATCCAAAACAATTGGCATCACTACAACCGCCAACTGAATGACATCCATTCTCGGCTTGGGGACAATCCCCAACAAACATTGGCAGATCAACAACAAGCCGTTTCTAATGCGCAAGCATTGAAAGATAACGCCAAAGAACAGTTAACTGCGTGGCGAAGCTACCTCGGCAATGAATCTACATGGTTAACTCTGTTTAAGTGGTTACCGCCAATCAAGAATAAACTTGAGCTCCAGCGTAGGAGTTTCATGTTTAACCTTATTGAGCACGATGAAGAGCAAATTGAAAACCTGTCATCAGACCGATTTGAGAGCCTACTCAAGCAGATATTTTCTAGTAAAAAAGACGATTTTGACGAACAAAAAAATCGGTATCAATCTTGGTTAGAGCAGTATCAAGAGTTTGAGCAATCACAACTGAATTGGCTTGATTCTATCAATAACTTTACTGAAGACTCTCCAGAACAAACTATTCCACAATTGACTGACATCGATTCGGTTTTAGATATCACGATCCGTTTTCGAATGTTCCGCTTAGCTGTCCATTACTGGGAAGCATGCTGGCTACTCAGTTGCCGAGATTTGGGTCAAGAGCTGAACAAGCAGTCCCGGAAAACAGGTTTGAAAACAGTTCGTCCTCGCTGGCAACGTCGAATGATGCTCACTCCTTGCATTGTATCAACGTTCCATTCTCTGCCTTCTCATATGACTTACCAGTCTCACGTTGGGAATAATGAATTTGAAACTGACTATCTGCTTAATGAAATCGACCTTTTGATCGTTGATGAAGCAGGCCAAGTAGCTCCAGAAGTTGCCGCGGCCTCGTTCTCACTAGCCAAAAAAGCGTTGGTGATCGGTGATATTTACCAAATCCCGCCGATTAGAAATGTGTGCTCATCAATTGACCGGGGTAATTTAAAGCAGCATAAAATTATCAGCTCTGATGATGAATACACAGTCATTCAAGAGCAAGGCCGAAGTGTAGTGACTGGCAGTGTGATGCATGTAGCGCAACAAGCAAGCCGCTTTCATTATATGCCGGAAGTTGAGCCTGGAATGTTTTTGCAAGAACATAGACGCTGCTACGATGAATTAATCTCATACTGCAATGACCTTTGCTATCAAGGTATCCTGATCCCCAAGCGAGGACAAGCGACCGAAGATAGCCTCTACTCTCCTTTCAGTCATTTGCACGTCGACGGTATCGCGGAATCATTTAGCGGTAGCCGACGCAATAAGTTAGAAGCAGAAACTATCGCTGCATGGTTACATGCCAATAAGGTTGAAATAGAGAATTACTACGGCGAGCCACTGGCCAAGTGTGTGGGTATCATTACTCCATTTTCAGCCCAAGTGAACCAGATCAAGATCGCGTGTAGTGAGTTCGATATCAAAGCAGGCAAGGGGGATGACCAACTAACCGTTGGCACCGTTCACTCTCTTCAAGGAGCTGAACGCAAAATCATTATTTTTTCCCAAGTGTATACCAGACACAACGATGGCGGGTTTATCGATATGGATCCGTCAATGCTCAACGTCGCTGTCTCTCGAGCCAAAGATGCATTCTTGGTGTTTGGTGATTTGGATATCATTGAAGCTGCGCCATCATCTTCTCCACGAGGATTACTCGCTAATTATCTCTTTACTGACGAGCGAAATGAGCTGGAGTTTAGTGTTGGTCAACGCCCCGATTTATTACAAATATGCGGCCATCCGAAACTGCTAACCAATGCCGAAGAACACGATGCGTTCTTATCAAAACTGCTGAGAGAAGTACAACGAAAAATAGATATCATCTCGCCTTGGTTACAGCTAGACAAACTGCAATCAACAGGGCAGTTAGAACTACTAAAAACAGCACTGCACAAAGGTGTCCAGATAACCATACACACCGACAGACATTTCAATACCACGGTCGCAAACAACCCGGATACCAATAAAATAAAAGCGTTTCGACATTGCTGCACGATGTTGGAACAGCTTGGTATCGTTATCAATGTGATAAATGGTGTCCATAGTAAAAGCGTTTTTGCTGATGATCGGTATATGGCGGTGGGGTCATTCAACTGGTTTAGTGCAAGCAGAAGCGGAAAATACGCCAATATCGAGACATCATTAATCTATGTCGGTGAGTTAGAGAAGGAGAGCAAAACTCAACTCGACTTCTTAAATAGCCGAAGCTGCAACACAAACAAGCAGCCCGTGACGTAGACACAAAGCGTCACTCTTTTGTCCCGAAGTGACTCAAAATCATTTTCAGCATACCCTCGGACAGTTAATTGCTAATTATTCACTTTTAATTAGCAATTACGAAGTAAGTCGCATGCCTTTCACATGAACTTTAATGGGGGAAATTTGAAGCTAAAAGAGCAAGCGATTTTATGAGTAAAAGAATGACAATGGGGCACTTCTGAGTTACGAACTGCCAAATGTAAAGGTTCTTGGCAAAACGTTGCTAGTGGCTTTGCTAATTTAGCAAATCATGAATAACTTTAGGTATTGGAAAAAAGTTGCTTAGTGAGGTATCCAGTTTTGCTAGTGCAGATAACTTCAAATATCAATTATTCCACCCCATGGCTTAACTTGCAGGTGAAGAGTTATTGAGTGCTCAATTCGCAAAGCCTTGCTATGAGCAGTTCGCTAGCGTCACTGGAATGAGTGCATAGCGAACCGCCATTTCGGTGGATTACAATGGCTGGCTTATTTCCTCTGTATTTACCTTAGTTTCAGTCTCACCAGATAGGTCCATTCCAACATTCTGATTAAGTGCAGCAACTCTTGCTGACTGAATATGTAGGCTCGCAGGCAGCTTTTTCTTGTCGATTCTCCCAGCTAATTCACTTGAAATAGAAGGCCATAAGTTTATATGGAATTTCATCGGAAGATGAGGGATAGGCGTTGGTGCCCAATTTACTCTCTTGTAGATAAGGTTACCATCGACAAACCAGCTAATTTCCGTTGAATCCCATTCAATAGCATATGAGTGATAGTCTTCAGTAGCATCAAACCCAAGGTCTATTTCTACAGGCGTACCTCTATAACCAAAATCAAAACGTGCGCCATCCACCCCCGGGTTGTAATAGACATTAATAAGCATTTTATTTGGTGACTTACCAATCAATTCAATATCAATTTCTTGTCTTGGCGAATCTCGATGAAGGAAAATTCCAGTAACTAACCCCGAAGCCTTAGGGGGTTTTATCACTGCTTCAAACCTACCATACAAAAAGAGACTATTACTCGTAATAGCTCCAGAACTATACTCTCTCACTTTCATATCTTGGTTCTTGAGTATTATTGATGCTCCATTTCCCTTGTTAACTGAAAAGTTGTCTGAATTAAACATGGCCTGATTGCCAGGAAACGTATCATTTCGCAAAAACCAGTTGGATGCATCAAGTTTAGAAAAATCATCGGTTATATAGGCAGCTGTAAGTTTCTGTCCTATGGTTTGCATATGAGGGTTACTTACAGGTAACCCGAACCAACCCTTTTTCTCTGAAATTACCCAAGGCGATTCATCGTGCTTCAAAACAGTATGAGATAAATTTCGGTATTCAAGTGAGTCCTTGTCGAATTTAGATTGTTGTCGTTTACCTAACTCTATTAATGATGGGTATGCACATACAGGAGGAACTATACCTAGAAACTCACATATTGATTTCCAAGCTCCAATATTATCCAAAGATAAAAAAAGAGCCCTGTTAGACCATAGTTTACGAATGTCTTCTAGTTCTTCTTTAGCATAACCTTCTGTAAATAAAATTAGTCTTCCGTTTGGGTAGATCTTTGCTAGCTCATTTATGTTGTTATCGATTGTTCCAACATTGACATAAGCATCAAAAGTTCGATAGCCATCGTTTTTTAGTAAACTGCTTTTCTCACCATCAGGTAAATCATAAAGGTCACTGCAGCATTTATATCCCAACATTGATATAGCCATACCTAGAGAAGTTAGTCCTCCACCCAGTCTGCCGATCGCAAATATGGGTTTAGCTGTTGGGATATTAGTGAATACACTTGGCGCCCCATCATTCAAAACACCTATTTGAGATAGAATTGGTAAAACCGAGTAGAAATTCCCAGAAGCTTCGTCGCTACGTTGAGGGATTACTGACTTGGCGGTCATTAACGCTTCTATTTCAGAAAATTTATGATTTATCCATAGATCTACAGGGCCTTGCACCGGCAACATGCTCAATAAGCGTTTAGCTCCTTCTTTTGAAAGAATATACCCTGACATATACCAGATTCCACGAAATAACTTGAAGGTATTCTTTGATATACGTACTTTTTCTGCGCCTTGATCGACCTCCTTAAATGAAAGAAAAAGTATATCAAAGAGAGGAGAGCTAATTTTCACTTCTTCGAGTTCTTTCCAGATGTTATCCACATATGCTGGAAACTTGTGATGCAAACATATGTCATCCTCTAAGACCAAAGCATATTGTTCATCGCCATGTGCTACCTTCTTCCAAGTTTCAATATGTGATAGAGCAACAGCAATCTCTTGTTGACTCATCTCTATACTCATATCTAAGTCAAGGTTCTGAGGCAATGCTTTACAGGGATCTACATATAACTGGCCAGCTAGAGTATATTTTCTCCTTACGGTTTCAAGTTGATTCAAGCTATCACTATTCAATCTGGAAGCATCAACAGCAGGAACTCTGACAATAATATTTTTTAACGACGATGAGTTCTCATCTAGTACAGGAGAGAATTCTTTAAAAACGTTATCAAGTCGATGTGGCTGACGGTCTAAGTTAATTACATAGATACGTTCAATTTTCTGAAAGGAGCTTCCTTTTTTGCTAGAGCTAAACGCACTACATTTCTTGCGCCCCACCAATTTCCGAATTTTGAGAGAAGCCTTATAAACCCAACTCAATATGGGGCCCAATGTACGTTTTCTATTCATGAGAGTTCTCTAACCTTTGTGGCTTTATTGGAAGGCATACCATTAGCAAGTCGCCAATTCCTTTTATCATTTCGATAGCTTAATTGCCAAACCGTACTCGCAATTGCATTCCAATCCGGTTGAATACTTATATAGTTAGATATCGGAAAAGATTTATTATCAAAAAGAAAGGCAACAACACTAGCCGTTAGATTACCTGGTCCAGTTGTTGATTGGATTTCTGGGAATTCACCATCACTTTGTCGGAGGCGGTTTGTTGCTCGATTGAGTGCGTAACCAACTATTGGATTCTCTGGTGCAGAGATGATTGGGTTGTTATTGAAGTAGTAGATCCACTTATCTGAGAATACATTTTTCTGAGTGAAGTGTTTTGGTTCTATCATGCTGTCTGACTCAATGTCGTAGCATAATGGCTGTAGCTTGAGTCTATCGTCGGAAAAAAGAGAAGCAATATCTTGCTGACAATCAATGTCATCAACGTCCACGTACATTCCACCATTGACATAAATGTAACATAGGCGAAAGTAATCACTTTTCATTGCAGGGTGATAGCAAGCGTTAAAAGCGTCAACATATTCTGAACCCAACTCAGTAGAAATGAATTCTATTGCTCTTATTTCATCAAACAGCAAATGTTGAAAGCCTTCAACTTCACGCTCTTTCCAAGTATTTATACATTTGCTGACATCAGGCGGGAGAGCGTCGACCTTATCCCAAAACTGGACTATTACCTTAGGTATAAGATTCTTATCACAGCCAACTATGTTATGTTCAGATTTTTGTTGAACTAATTCAGAAACAAAATTTGATCTCAACCCATCATTTTCAGAAGTTTCAATCGCACCAACTGTTGGAGTTATTGTTATCAAGTTCACTTTTCTACCTCTTATATCTACGTTTGTACACATAATTTAGGTTGCTATCGCTGTGTCTTCGATTTGATGAATCATTTCTAATCATCGTTTTCAGGGTGCTTTTGAATGAAAGCCTCTACAAACTCATTTCGGGTACTCGTATATTTGCAGTCCGAGCAAATCAAATCACCAGTCTGCACGCCAAACATTCTCTCTTTCCGTATTTCTTCAGACCCACATTTGGGACAAGCTGCATTTTTTGCTCTAGCCATTTCTTCACTCTACATTACTATTTTCTTCGAACCGAGGTCACTTTGTTGCATAAGAATAAGTAGGTCAACTTAAGTACATTTAAAATAGGCTCGCTGATTAAGTCTAAGTATTAATTTTTGTTGTTCACAGACAGTTCATTTTCACACTCATTAACTATGGCGGTATCAATATCTTTCTTAAATGCCGAAAGTAATGATTTAACGCTCTGCATAGCTTGTACGGCTGTGAGTTCATTCCTTCCCATCTGAAACTCTATATCTTCGATTCTACGCTCTACACTCTCTACGGTTGTTTTTAGAGAGGCGGCACTGTAAACCTTTGTATAGCCGTGAAGTTGCTCCCAAGCTAGATCTAGATAAATGTCTAATGAACTTATAAGGGTGTGACCTGAGAACTGCTGTAATTCTTTCTTAAACTGCATGGTGTGAAGCACATTCTTTTTGAAATCATCTTTGCTGTTAATCTCTCTTGAGGCAAGAATGCGGTCTATCATCCAGTTGGTGAATCGAGAGTGTCGCCACAAATGCGGTGAAACACGACCTTCGATGCCTAGCTCCTTACCCCAACCACTAATGTACTTTTTCCATGTTTCCGCACTCAAGGGCTGACCATCATTGAGGTTAATGAACAAGTAATTGTGCGTGACTCCATGCTTTTTCATAACCCGCATTCTAACATCAAGATAGCTATCTAGTTGGTCGTGAAATAAGTGATCCACAGGAATATAACGTTCATTACCATCATCGTGACGTTTTTTGAGCGTATCAATTCGCAAGGAGCCTGTTGTTCTAGCTTCAACAACATCGCTGTATTGAAGTAGATGCAGTTCCTGTACACGACCACCAGTGATTTCCATCGTGGTATAAATTGCCTTATCACGATACCGCTTATCATATCGCTCTCGTTTAGCTTGACGCTTTAGTTTGGGGTCTTTGATGTGTGAAATATCTTTCTTCTGTTTGCTAAGATAATCCCATATTTTTAATGCATTGGCTTGGCTAACAGGGTGACGCTTTTTGACAACTCCTTTCTTGGGTAATGATGCGTGTGAGATTGTTATCACTTCTTTCTTATTTTTTCTACCTTCGATAAAAATTGCATGCTTTTTTTCGATAATGGATATGGCGCAAGCATCTTCCTGACCAATAAAGTGCGTCAAGTCATGAAATTGCTGAACAAATTGAAGGAATTGAATACAAATCTCACCAATTTTTGCCACCTCTGTCGATGAGCGCTTAGGCTCACCAGTGGGTTTAGTTTCAATGGTTAGGTTTTGAATGAAAAGCCTAAAGGACGCATCCGTAAGCTGGCTAAATCGACTTAATGAAGGTTGATTTTCTACAAAACGGATTAGATGCACAAGGTAGCTAGCATACGTTTTTAAGGTCGAAGCTTTTAGTTTTCTCAGTACAGCTAAGTGATGCATAAAGGCGTTAGCTTCTATGCATGGCTTGTAGGTTGAGTAGCTTAAAAACGGAACGTCAATGGGCTTTAACTTTCGGACTGCACTGGGTACACCTAAGTGCATCCAGAACTCGACATCTTTTAGCGTACAAGAAATCATATTTCGCCCTCAAAATAGAGGTCGCTAATATTTTGAATTTGGTTGTTTGCGGTGAGATAAGCTTCCCAGCGCTCTTTTTCAGAGCCTTTGTACGTAGCTATGGCTTTCATTTTGGAGCGTGATTCACGAACTAAAGCTGTAAGAAGCATGTTCTCTCGCTGCAATGCCTCTATTTCCTTTTTCTGCTCATCTATACGTTGCTGTTTTCCTGCATGAGTGTGGGTACTACCTTTGCGTGACTTCTTGCCTTTAATTTCAAGTTCAAGGGCGTTCACAGCTTTTCTACGCAAATCATCAATCTCACTAAAGCCACCGCTGATAACTTCGTCAGCGTTGGTTTTAAAGGTATTTAAAGCACATGGTTCGATGTTGCGCTCTTGGGACTCAAACTTAGCAAGCCCACCTTGCGATTTCAATTTCTTGAGCAGTTCTTTGTCTTCATAAAATGACTTTGGACATTTAATGATTTCCTTTAAAAAGTCTCTTGTTTTAAGTGTTTTAAGTTGATTCTTTTCCTTGTCCATTATTTATTCCTTTAACTCGTTAATTTGTAGAACAAGGTTAAAACTTTTTACTTCCTCACCATCAACCACTTCAACGTCATTCCATGTGAGATTTAAGGCAATTTCATCATTTTCTAGCATAGTAAGCACTTCATTTTCTAACTCTTGCTCCGATTGAAGCTTAGAAATATGAGGCACCGTTTCGTACTCAGATGTATATTCGTAATCAAACGTAGCATCATCAAGTGTTTTGATGAGTATCCTTGCCTTGCTGTTACCAGCGAGTCGTTTAGTAATCAACTCTCGAAGTTTATCAAGCTCTTCTGCATTACTGATCATATCCTTATTGCGTGTAATACTCTGCGCTATTACGTTTGCTTGAGCGCTCTTTATAATCGCTCCATCAACGTTTTCAGTGATGTAGTTATGAAGGTGTTCTAAATCCGAATGCGCTAGCATCCAACGCAAAGCCTCCATATTTTCATACCTCTTAGACCAGAAAAAAACGAGTGCAAAGAAGCGTCTTAATTGGTGCTGCCTAACGTAATGACGGCGATACTCACCGTTATCCATTTCAACAACTGCCGTTTCGAAATAGTCACATAATGCATCTAGCGCATCATTAAACCTGTCAGCATTGCGCTTGCGAAGTTTGAAGGTTTGGCGATCAATTAAATTAAATAGAGCGAGGTCATCACTCTTAGTCAGACCTTTGCTTAATGCCTCTTGGTTAAACTGCTCAAGCTGCCATACCCACCGTGCAATGGATAGAGGGATAGGTCTTTTTTCGTTAAGGTTCTTACCTTTTACGCCTGTTTTCTTTACTTTGAAATGCAAATGCCAACGCTCGCAGTCATCTTCATAAGGGTTAGCATCGTTCAGGGCTTTGCCTTTGTCATTGATGTAGATAAGGTTTCCAAACGGTTTAAGCTTAACCAGCTCATCTTGCCGCCTTGCCATAATAGCGCCTAGCAGCAGTTGTGTTGCGCCTTGCAAGATATTAAACATCTCATACATTGATTCATTGTTTCGAATGCGCTCATATCGGTTTTCATCGCTAGAGGGAATAGATCCAAACATTTCAACGCCTAGCTCTTTAAATCTTGAGTCAACCCCATTTATTGCTTCAAATTGAAGCCAGTGCTCTCGTTCAGTTTGAGGTAAATGACGATGAAGCTCTTCATTAAATGCTTCTACACTATGATAAGGTCGATGAGGGTTAGAGTACTGTGAAGTTGATTTTGATTTTGCCTCTACCAATAGCTCCAGTGTATTTCCCCAAAAATTTCGACCAACTTCATTGGGTTTAGGGCAGAATTTCTCTAACAATTCATAGCAGTTTCTAAATAACTGAAAAACAAATTCGGGGGGCAGAGTTTTGGTGCGTCCCTGCTTTCTAAGTGTGGTGATAAGAGCAATAGAATCGACGGAGACATTGTTAGTGACAGGGTTCACCTCACTCGAGTTACCTTTATCAAAATTGGTGTTAATCAGCTTGATGACATTGATCCACCTTCGAAGTTCATGCTTCGGACTACCACTGGTTTTTTCTTGATTTGGAAAGGCTTTAAACTCGGTGCTTCGAGGTGGCGGTTTTAATTCCAATTCAGGGTAAGGGCTAATATTAAGAGTTGGTTTCAACACTTTTCCATCAAAAATTCGCTCAGTTAAAACAGCGTTATTTCCTTTGGGCTTCGTGTGCCCATGTTTATCACAGGTTGGACCAGCATAATATCGATTTTGGTGAAGCCAGCAGCAAGCCTTCACTCTGTCTTTTAAATTTAAGATTATGTCATCGCTGGGTACTGCTCTCGTAACGTGGGGATACTTTGCAATAAAAGCTTCGAGGTCTTCTTGCGATACGTCTACATCATCTAAGAGAGTCTTAATGCGGTGGTTAACGTTGTATAAGTTATTGGTAATAGACCCATTGTGCTCTGCAATGGTCATAAGCACACCTAACCAGAACGGATCATCGACTTTTTGAAGATGAAATTCCGTAAGATGCGTATTTCGGTGATTGCGAACGCTTGTTTCGGTTTATTCCGAACACCTTAACCAGCACTTTTTCTCTTTCCCTATTTTTACTCTAAGTGTTCGGATTGCGCCAGTTTTCTCATTGATTCTCCTCC
>NZ_CAWPIM010000018.1:0-17362 GCF_963888245.1 Vibrio sp. B4-6 | reverse complement strand
AACACATAACAAAGCGTTTAAGACGGATTCCCAACGCTTGGCATTTTCGGCTTACTTTGGGTTAAGTGTTTATGTCACAATGGTTTAGGTAGAGTGGTAGCGTTGCTCACCACTTAACGCGGCGTTATACGCTATATGGAAATTTAACAATGGAGTCGTGAAATGAATCCGAATGAAAAGCTGAATTATGTCGAGTTTGCAGCAAAAAATTTAGAGGCAACAAAATCATTTTTCTCTTCAGTTTTTGGCTGGGAATTTACTGATTATGGCCCTGAATATACAGCATTCTCAAATCAGGGTTTAGATGGCGGTTTTTTTAAAGCTGACTGTTGTAGTCAGACAGCATTGGGTGGTGCACTTCTTATCTTTTATAGCTCAAACATAGAAACCACTTTAGCCAAAGTCCAGAATAGCGGTGGTCAAATTATTCGCCCAATTTTTGATTTTCCCGGAGGCTGTCGTTTCCATTTTATTGAGCCAAGCGGTAACGAATTTGCAGTGTGGTCGGAAGCACGCGTATAACAAACGGCTCAAGAGGGATTGCCAACGCTTGGCGGTTTTAGTGCAAAATTGCAGTTCAGTGTTTACGGTGTGTTTTTTGAGTTCGGCGGTGCGTTGTCAACCCCTTAGCCGGGCGTTATGCAGTTCTACAGGTTCAACGGAAACTAAAAGACGCCAGCCCAATGTATTTGAACTGACGGAGCTTTACTCTTTTTGTCTATAAGGTGTTTATTCTGCGGCTTTTACTCTGATTTTGCTTTTGGCAACGTCAGAAAGGTTTAGGCTAGAAATTGCAGCATTAGCTTCGTTTTCGTTTGGCATTTCGACAAAAGCAAAGCCTTTTGATTGACCCGTTACTTGGTCTAAAACAAGCGTACATTCGGCTACGGAGCCATGAGCTGAGAATAAAACACGAAGTTCTTGTTCAGTTGTAGAGCGAGATAGATTGCGAACTAAAAGTTTCATGATGAACCAATTGGTAGTAAATGACAGTGCGAATTGTGGCAGCTAAAGATAAGTTTGGCTAAGCAATTCGTTCTCTATACTGAGTATTGGTTAAAAAACTGCATAACAAACGGCTCAAGAGGGATTGCCAACGCTTGGCGACTTTAGTGCAAAATTGAAGTTCAGGGTTTACGGTGTGTTTTTTAAGTTCGGTGGTGCGTTGTCAACCCCTTA
Organism: Vibrio sp. B4-6; assembly: GCF_963888245.1. Taxonomy (NCBI): domain Bacteria; kingdom Pseudomonadati; phylum Pseudomonadota; class Gammaproteobacteria; order Vibrionales; family Vibrionaceae; genus Vibrio; species Vibrio sp. B4-6. The sequence goes on along the minus strand of NZ_CAWPIM010000018.1, from coordinate 16,183 downwards.
GCCGGGCGTTAGCAGTACACGGTGGTAAATCAGTATGGAACATGACAAATCGAGATATTTTTTCTACGAGCCTGAAAATTCGATTCGTCGTGAGTCGATGTTAATGCACAAATTATTGTTTGATCTACAGTTAGCCTATGCGATGCAGGGGTATTACCTCAAAGCTTACCGTACTGATGTCGATGATAATGGCTATGACTTAGTCCTTGATTCTGAAGATATAAGCAGAAAGGTTCAGGTCAAATCAACAATGGTTGATTCCTCCACTAAGTCTTGGGATATAGCTAAGGGTGTACTGCGTCCCGAGTTTCACCAAATGTGTAAGCATTCTATGTGGTCTAATTTGACTGCGGGTATTGGTGGGGGAGTGATTTTGCAAGAAGTCACATTGAACCAAGATGACATTGATGTAAATTATTACTATACCGATTTGGTTATTCTCTCGCTCTACTGCTTTGAGATCATCGGGAACAAAGTGAACTATAAAAGTGCTCGTAGGGTTATAGGTGAGCTTCATCATGAACATTTCCATGACAAGGTAGTACTTTCAAAAAGCTGCTTTCTCAAGCTTAAATCACCGTCTGCTTTGCTAGAGTTAATGGGATTTACTCAAAGTCGGATGTACGGAGATATTATTTACAAATTGCAGTGTATTAATAATCCAAAATATCGTTCAGCGCCACACGAGTACTATCGAGAAAAAATTGTACAGCTGATAAATTCAGTAAAGTACTGCTAACAATCAATTTAAGAGGGATTCCCAACGCTTGGCATTTTTGCTTCTACTTCAATTTTAGTGGTTACGATACAATGCTTTAGGTTGTGTGGTAGCGTTGCTCACCCCTTAATTGGGCGTTATATTTTTTTAAGTTCAGCAACCCAAAGGATTCATGATGAACGTGGATAAAGCGAAAAAACGCATATTGAAACGAGTACAAAGAGGTTTCAAAGGTTATCCGCAAATATCATTAGAGTATTTCGGTAAAACGACGGACTTAGCGACCGAAGTCGTTATCACCTTTTTACCTGAAGAGAATGCCGATCCCCAAATACAACGTTTTACAAGTGACAAGGATGCCCGCGAAGACGAAGCGATCCAATCGGTATTGTTAAAAATTATTGAGCGTGCGGAAGCTGCTACGGTTTTGGAAAAGTACGAAATATCAGTTTGTTAATGGTTTTCGACAATCCTAAACAGTCGATCACGTTAGCGTAGAGAGTGAAAATATAACAAACGGCTCAAGAGGGATTGCCAACGCGTGGCGGCTTTGGTGCAAAATTGAAGTTCAGCGTTTACAGTGTGTTTTTTGAGTTCGGCGGTACGTTGTCAACCCCTTAGCCGGGCGTTAGGCTACTCGCATCTTGTATTATAATCAGCGTCAATATTGTTTTGTGTCTTATATATAACTATAATGGTTGGTCATTTAAATTAAATTTTATGGAGACCGTATAAATAATGAATCCAACTGACCTTAATGCATTAAAACTAGGTTATCGAAGTTCTAGACATGCCAAATGGGCATTAAAACTAGCCTCTTGCGCATCTTTTGTACCACTTACTTTGACACTTGTTTTCCATATGCTGGTGCCTAGAGGATTTTATGATTATCTAGAGTTTAATGAGATAAGTCTAATTATATTATATGCAACAAATATAGCTTATGCTGTATTTGGATTTTTTATGCTAAAAGAGAAAGTATGGGCTGCCAATATTGCATTTTTCTTGCTCGGTGGAACTATGATAATGAATTATTATTTTGATAGAGAATTACCAAGTGGATTTTGGATTGCCCTACTTTTACTTTTAGTTAATGCAATTAGAGCTGCTTATTATTTAAAAATGTACCCTAATGAGTTGTAATCACCATTTCGCCTAACAAACGCTTCAAGAGGGACAGCCAACGCGTGGCATTTTTACTATGCGTTGGTTTTTGTGATTACGGTGTGATGCGGAAAGTTAGTAGTAGCGTTGACTGCCCCTTAAGCGGGCGTTAGCTTTCACGGAGGATACATTGAGTTTCGAGGCAAAATTATACTCAATAATTGGTGTTACTTTACTTGGTCAAGTCTTCATACCAATAATCGTTAGTCCAATTATTTTTTGTGTTGCCCTTTGGTATTTCACGCAAGATGGTATTTTCTACTGGGCAGACCTACATAAGCATATTGGTAAAGCTTTGTTGGTTGTCATTGGTTCATTTGCTATTGCTTGGTTTATTGGCTACATAGTTTTAGGGCAAACAGGTGGTTATGGCGGTTATAAATATGATTTACTGTAATTATGAGGCAAGTGAAAAGCTAACAAAGCATTTAAGACGGATTCCCAACGCTCGGCATTTTCGGTTTGATTCAGCATAAGTGTTTACGGCACAATGGTTTAGGTTTGGTGGTATGCGTTGCTCACCACTTAATGCGGCGTTAGGCAAAGTGAGTTTTTATCAGCTAAGTCGAGTCTGAATTGAACGGTAAATGCCATGTTTTCTAGCTTAAGTTAAGCAATAAATAATCATCACCTATTTGTTGTTTCTTGATCGTGTTGGGTTGTTTAGCGCTGTGAGTTTAGCGGCAAAATAACCTTCAGCATCCAAACGTCCGCCGAGCATGCTACGCTCGTCACTTTTCTTCCAAACCGCTCAATTTGAGTTTTTTGGTTTCTTTGCTGATTCAGCATTTTGGTTTATAAATAAATCGTTTAGTTGGTTTTAAGTTGGTAAAAAAACCTTGTTCTTTGGTTTTAAAAGTGTTGTTGTCAATCGGTTGGCCTAACAAACGGCTCAAGAGGGATTGCCAACGCGTGGCGGTTTTAGTGCACAATTGAAGTTCAGTGTTTACGGTGTGTTTTTTGAGTTCGGCGCTGCGTTGCCAACCCCTTAGCCGGGCGTTATATGCCAATCGGAGATTATAAGGAAAATCATGCAATTGGAACTAGATGGTTACTATCTTCGTTCACTGGATGTGGAAGATAAGGAAGCATTTTACAAGTGGTCTCGTGACCGTGAAGTTACACTTTATAGTCTTTCTTCATATGCGTACCCTCAATCAAAATCAGATATCGAAAAATGGCTTTTATCCATAAATTCAAACCCTAAAAATGTCTCTTTTGGCATATGTAGTAACGAGAATGATCAGCTACTTGGATATGCTGGTATATCTGGGATCAGTACTCTAAATCGTAGCGGTGAATACTTCATTCTTATTGGAGAAAAAAGTTACTGGGGTAAGGGCGTTGGTACATCAGTAACAAAAATCGTAACAGATTACGCTATACGAACTCTTGGTTTGCACAGAGTTCAGCTTACAGCAAGCTCTCTTAATTACGGTGCAATTAAGGCTTATGAAAATGCAGGTTATCAACATGAGGGCGTGATGCGACAATCAGGTTTTCGCAATGGTGAATTTGTCGATAAAGTACTAATGTCTGTTCTTTCTACAGAGTGGTCAGGCATATAACAAACAATTTAAGAGGGATTCCCAACGCTTGGCATTTTTACTTCTACTTCAAATTTAGTGTTTACGGTACAATGCTTTAGGTGGGGTGGTAGCGTTGCTCACCCCTTAATTGGGCGTTATGGCTATCAAGTTGAGTTCATCATTAATGTCGGTAAATTGGTTTAAATTGGAGTACTATTCTGCGATTAAACTCGCTGAAGAACTCGATGACAATCCCAATTAAAAATGTATCAAATCCGGAAATATCGTGCTCAAACTGCCATGCTTGTTGCTGCCGTTTAGAGGTTATGATCATTACAGATACAGGTGTACCAGAGCAGCATATTGCATTCGATGAATGGGGTGGAGAAACGATGCTGCGTTTGTCAGATGGTTGGTGTTCAGCTCTAGATCGTGAAACGTTCATGTGCACAATTTACGAAAATCGCCCTTGGATTTGTCGAGAATTCGAAATGGGCTCTTACGAATGTCGAGATGAACGGATAGACCTTTCTTAAGGTTTTACCAATAAATCAGTGAGTTGTTAGCCATAACAAACGGTTCAAGAGGGACAGCCAACGCGCGGCATTTTTATTATGCGTTGGTTTTAGTGGTTACGGTGTTATGCGGAAGCTTGGTAATGGCGTTGGCTGCCCCTTAACCGGGCGTTATAACACTTTCCAGAGTGTCAGCATGGAGGCAATAATATGGACATAAAAAGAGTGCACAATGCAAAATGTCATTGTGGGGCAGTTGAATTAGAACTAACGTTGCCAAATGGACTAGAAGACCCTCGTCGTTGCTCTTGTTCTATGTGTAGGAAGCGCGGAGCAATTGCTGCATCTGTTTTGCTTGAAAACCTCAAAATTGTAAAAGGTGAAGATAACTTGACCCTTTATCAATTTAATACCATGACGGCGAAGCACTACTTTTGTAAAACTTGCGGCATATACACTCATCACCAAAGGCGCTCCAATCCACATCAATTCGCAATTAATGTTGCGTGTCTTGAAGGTGTTAATCCTTATGATTTGGAGCCAGTCAAAATTTACGATGGTATTCATCACCCAAAAGACAGTATTAACTTGTAAGCGCAAACATTGACAGCGTGTTATAACAAACAATTTAAGAGGGATTCACAACGCTTGGCACTTTTGCTTCTACTTCAAAATTTAGTGTTTATGGCACAATGCTTTAGGTTTGGGTGGAGGCGTTGTTCACCCCTTAATTGGGCGTTAGGGCAATAGGAGTATATTTTGAACAGTGATGATATTGGCTCGATCATTGAATGTTTTGTATCGAAAGAGAGTGTATTAAACGATGTTAAGAACTTTTTTATTGCCAATAAAATGGAAGCACTCTCATTTCTGGCGGGAGTTGTATCTTTAGCTATTGCCTTGATTGCAGCTTTATTTGGCGATGCTACCACTTCTTACATATCGTTATTTGCCTTTTTTGCGTTTATTGCATTGTATTCATTGTCCTCATTTATTTCTACAGTTCGCTTCTTTGTAGGTGCAACAAAAGAAACTTTAAAAAATATAAATGAAAGATATCAGTCGGATTATATAGCTGCGGAAGAAATTTCAACCTTCGGTGATGACAGCATAGACTGCGTTAAGGTCCTTTTTGAGGATCGCATTAGGTATTTAGAATCGAGGGTAGGTTTTCTTGTTGGAATTGTTGATAAACTCGGTATTGTTCCAGCTATCATCATGATCTACTTGGCATTTGTTAAAGCATTGGGTTCCGAAGAAATATTTAACTTATCCCCTTTAGTAACAGGCCTCGTTTCTGGAATTTACTTAGGAGCAATTACAGCTCGTATTGTAATTGATGCTTTACGAGACAAAATAGCCATCTTAGAGCTTTCGAAAAAAATATCTCAAAAGCGCAAGGGGTTCAAATTACCCTAACAAACGGCTCAAGAGGGATTGCCAACGCTTGGCGACTTTAGTGCAAAATTGAAGTTCAGTGTTTATAGTGTGTTTTTTAAGTTCGGCGGTGCGTTGTCAACCCCTTAGCCGGGCGTTATGCATTTTAAGCGATCTCGTCACAATTCGCAGAGCGCATCACGCTTCTATTATTGCGCTCAATTTCATGCAAAAGTAGTATCACAAGGGCAATTTTGCTTTATGACACTGATGTATAGCTACTACTTTGGTTCGTTGCTATATCAGTCTCAAATCAGTATGACTTTGAGGTTTGACAATGGAACAAGAAAAGTACTTAGGTTATATAAAGTACGATGGTGAGTTAGTAGAAAACGGGTTAATGGACGCCAGAAGACAAGCTAAAGCTCTACTCGCATATGATGGAGCAATCAGAGAGCTTATTTCTAAACAAGCACCAGACTTGAAGCATATTGATTTTGAAATTCCAATGAGGGTCCAAAAGGGTTCTTGGGAAGCTTTAGTTCCAGAAACAGTTGCTGGGTGGGCGCAAGCTGGACTTGGGGTTGTTGCGACCGCTTATTTTAGTAAAGCTGCGTCAAAAATGGCTGAGAACGATTTTGAGAACTTCGGCTTCACCTCAATATTCTCGAAAGCACTAGATGGGTTAAAGTGGTTTGCACGAATCAGCAAACATCTAGGAGAAACGGGTAAAAAAGATCTGTCCAACCTTAAGTTTAAAAATAATAACGAACTTATCGGTATTCCCAACAATAGAGGGGAGTACATATATGTTCCAAAGCCTGCGTTAGATCTTTATCTAGATTCCAACTCAAAATTGCTAGAAGAATTAGCTCGTAATATAGCTGAAGGACGCTCGTTAAAAATTGGAACATACAGCGATGGGGTTAAGGACGAAGTTACTATTGGTAAACAAGACAAAGCAATCTTCTGTAAGGATGACAGTGAAGATGACGATGAAGTTTTAGTTTTACCTGAGCTAGTGCACGGTGCAACGGTTGTGATTGAAGGCGAAGTTACGAGGGAAAATAAAACATCCAACTCCTTAGGCTTTAAATATTTAGGGCACATTCTTACTGCTTATCCTGATGTGGGTAGTGTCGTTAAATATAAACCTCTTCTGTTTTTGCGCTGTAAGCTAGTCGGTACCGTTAGCCGTTTAGATGAAAAAGGTCGAATTGCAGCGAAACGACCAAAACTTATTGTGTCCCACTTGGAAACGCTCGAACAAACCAACGGTGACCTATTTAACTAAATGCATAACAAAGCATTTAAGAGTGATTCGCAACGCTTGGCAGTTTCGCTTCGCTCAAGTATAGCCAAGCGTCGCTCACACCTTAATGCGGCGTTATGTTTTCGGGATAACTTGAGGAACAGAAATGGATTTCATTTGGTTGGTTTTAGCTTTGGGAGCTGCTGCAACATTCTACTATTTCGTAATATATTCGAAGCCACAGGATGATGATTGGCACAAATTACCGACACTTGAGGATTATTTGATAAAGCATCCCGAATGTAAAACGGCAGATTCAGAAAGTGCGAAATGCTTTAGTTGTGGTTCAGATAAAGTGATTTTTCAACCATTAACAGCTCATGCTGATCATCGTTATAGACATATTTGCTTATCTTGCAAAAAAACACTTTTTAGAAGTAAGTCAATAATGTCTTAAATCAGTTGATGATCCTAAGAATATTTTCAATAAAATCATCTGGTTGTAATAAAACATAACAAACGGTTCAAGAGGGACAACCAACGCGTGGCATTTTTATTATGCGTTGGTTTTTGTGATTACGGTGTTATGCGGAAAGTTGGTAGTAGCGTTGGTTGCCCCTTAACCGGGCGTTATATGTTTTCATCAATTTAGGAGTAATTTAATGTCTTACGCAGAGACTAGCTGCCTATGTGGTTCTGTCAAAATCACAGCAGAAAGCATCAACCCTAACTTCACAGTTTGTCATTGTCAGTCATGTCGAACTTGGGGTGGGGCACCATTTTTCGCAGTTAAATGCGGAACACAAGTGAAAATCGAGGGGGAAAACAAAGTTAAAATGTACAAGTCATCCTCTTGGGCCTCCCGTGGTTTCTGCACAGAGTGTGGTACTCATTTGTTTTACAAGTTCAAAGAAACAGGTGAATACAACATGCCCGTAGGCTTATTTCCAAATTTAGACGGTTTGAAAATGGACATGCAATACTTTAGCGACATGCGCCCAAGCTACTACTGCTTTGCCAACGAAACTAAGGAAATGACTACAGAAGAAATTATGGCTTACTTTGCGGACAAGGTGTAACCAAACATATAACAAACGGTTCAAGAGGGACAGCCAACGCGTGGCATTTTTATTATGCGTTGGTTTTTGTGTTTACGGTGTTATGCGGAAGCTTGGTAGTAGCGTTGGCTGCCCCTTAACCGGGCGTTATGTTTACAATTTGAGTTTAGAGATAAAATTTGCAATAAGAGGTTGACGTGTTAGCTAAGACAGAAATCGCGAACGTTCAAAAACAAATGATTAATAAGCAGTTTGATGATATGTCCGTAAACCCTAGATATTGGCAGAATAAATCAAGAGATTTATTTCGCTCTGCCCGTGTGCTTTGGAAAGCGATGAAAGAAGACTCTAGTTTAAGTGTTTCATGCTACGCAACATACAAAATGCTGATGGGAATGTCCTTCGAAGCTTTATTAAAAGGACTATTAATTGCTAGTCAAGAAGTGGCTATTTCTGATTTAGCTACACATAATCTTGTCGAACTTGCCAAAGATTCAGGTCTAAATTTAACCAAAAATGAAAACAAAATTTTTACTGTCTTAACTGATTATATTTTATGGGCAGGTAAATACCCAATACCGAAAAATTCTAGCCAATTACAGCAACATAGAACAACTACGAGTGTTACAGAGCAACGTAAAGTTAAATTTGGAGACTTAGATGTAAATGAGCCCAATGGTGCTTTGGACTTCGATAATCTCAAGCCAGTGTGGCTTAAGATTTCCAAAATGTACTAGTGCATATCAAGCAAACATAACAAAGCGTTAAAGAGGGACAGCCAACGCGTGGCATTTTTATTATGCGTTGGTTTTTGTGGTTACGGTGCTATGCGGAAAGTTGGTAGTAGCGTCGGCTGCCCCTTAACGCGGCGTTATGTTTTTAATCAGGTTCAGGGAATCATGGAAGAAAAGAGTCAGTTATTTTTACAGCAGTACTTTCGAACTTTACCTAGTGAAGTGTCTGAAAAATATACATCATTTAGTTCGGATTATTTTTGCGCAGATGAGTATAACGCAAATCTATGTGCTGATTTAATCCTACGTGGCGAGAAACGAGCATCATGCAGCATGGAATACTGGTATAGCCGTGAGGGTGAAGTTTTACCAAGAGTTGGTCATCTTCAAGTTGTCACAAACTGGGATGGTGAACCAATTTGTATAATTGAGATAACATCGGTCTCAAATTGTCGATTCAATGAAGTGTCAGAAGAGTTTGCGGCAAGTGAGGGTGAAGGCGACAAATCGTTAGAATGGTGGCGTAAAGCTCATTGGAAATTTTTCTCACGTGAATGTGAAGATTTAGGTATAGAGCCTAGTGAGGATATGCTATTGGTTTTAGAGCACTTTAAGGTCGTATATCACTAAAAACATAACAAACGGTTCAAGAGGGACTGCCAACGCGTGGCGGTTTTTGTTCAAATCGGCCTTTGTGATTACGGTTGTTATTTTGGGTTCAGCGGTTTGCGTTGTCAGCCCCTTAACCGGGCGTTATGCAGCTCAGGTAAATTTAGGGGTTTAATCTTTTAGGATTTCTCCGGCCATTCGTTTGGTGTTGTCGGCAAATGAGCTTTTTTACCCTCAAATTCGTGGTTAACTTAAACCGTAAAACAGGCAAGGTTCTTTGTTTGCCTCAATCAGTTTTAGCGCTGGTTTGCTGTGAAATTTGCGCGCGCAAAGTGTGGAAAGGCAAGTTTATCGAGCATTTTGCACTTGCTGAAAGTCTTGCTTGTTGAGTTTGTCTCATTCAAAAGCTTGGTTTGTTGTTGAACGGTGGACTTTGTTTTGGCGGCTTATTTATCACAGTTCTTGCTTGGGTTGATTCTTGAATCACTCAACCATTGTAATCGTGGCTTTTGGTCGTATAAATTCGGTTTATCTCATTGAATTTGCATAACAAACGGCTCAAGAGGGATTGCCAACGCTTGGCGACTTTAGTGCAAAATTGAAGTTTAGTGTTTACAGTGTGTTTTTTTAAGTTCGGCGGTGCGTTGTCAACCCCTTAGCCGAGCGTTATATTTTTTTAAGTTCAGCAACCAAAAGGATTCATGATGAACGTGGATAAAGCGAAAAAGCGCATATTGAAACGAGTACAAAGAGGTTTCAAAGGTTATCCGCAAATATCATTAGAGTATTTTGGTAAAACGACGGACTTAGCGACCGAAGTCGTTATCACCTTTTTACCTGAAGAGAATGCCGATCCCCAAATACAACGTTTTACAAGTGACAAAGATGCCCGCGAAGACGAAGCGATTCAATCTGTATTGTTAAAAATCATTGAGCGTGCGGAAGCTGCTACAGTTTTGGAAAAGCACGAAATATCAGTTTGTTAATGGTTTTTCGACAATCCTAAACAGTCGGTCACGTTAGCGTAGAGAATGAAAATATAACAAACGGCTCAAGAGGGATTGCCAACGCGTGGCGGCTTTAGTGCAAAATTGAAGTTCAGCGTTTACAGGGTGTTTTTTGAGTTTGGCGGTGCGTTGTCAACCCCTTAGCCGGGCGTTAGGTATTTGGAGGCATCATGAGATCAATCTTGTTGATTATTTGTACTGTTTTATTAAACGGCTGCTTGGGTATGCCCGAATCAGTAAAGCCTGTGTCGGATTTTGAACTGAACAATTATTTAGGTAAATGGTACGAGGTTGCTCGACTTGATCACTCTTTTGAAAGAGGTTTAAGTCAGGTTACTGCGGAATACCGTGTTCGAAATGATGGCGGTGTTTCAGTTCTTAATCGTGGTTATTCCGAAGAGAAAGGTGAGTGGAAAGAGGCTGAAGGCAAAGCTTACTTTGTAAATAGTCCAACAGATGGTTATCTGAAGGTTTCATTTTTTGGTCCGTTTTATGGCTCTTACGTGGTGTTTGAGTTAGAGCGTGAAAACTACAGTTATGCCTTCGTATCAGGGCCGAATACAGAATATCTGTGGTTACTTTCAAGAACGCCTAGAGTCGAACCAGACATTCTGGAGAAGTTCGTTCAAATGTCGAAAGAGCGTGGCTTTGATACAAATCGGCTCATTTACGTTCAGCAGCAATAAATACCTAACAAACGGCTCAAGAGGGATTGCCAACGCTTGGCGACTTTAGTACAAAATTGAAGTTTAGCGTTTACCGTGTGTTTTTTGAGTTCGGCGGTGCGTCGTCAACCCCTTAGCCGGGCGTTATATGTCATCTAGTTCTGCGTGCTATACCGCATATGAAATAGCATCTTTACTTTGTTGAGCGGTCGGCTTCTATTGTCTACAATAGCGCACTTTTTTACATATTTTAGGTTATGAATATGAACGACACTACAGCTAAACCCGCTTTGCCGGATCACCTTGCTGGTAATCCTCGCAGCCCACACTATGTAGCGGAGTGCTTTGAACATCACATTGGCATTCGTCTAAATGGCAAAGAGCGTACTGATGTTGAAGAATACTGCATTAGTGAAGGGTGGGTGAAAATTCCGTCACCGAAAGCTAAAGATCGTTTTGGCCAGTCGATGCTGATTAAGTTAAAAGGTGAAGTTGAAGCTTTTTATAAATAAGCTGCATTTTATACCGTCCGCATGCAATGTGTTGATAACTATGTAATTCAATGCATTGCATTCAAGATCTAGCTAGGTTTCTCATCCAAACATATAACAAACGGCTCAAGAGGGATTGCCAACGCTTGGCGGCTTTAGTGCAAAATTGAAGTTCAGTGTTTATAGTGATTTTTTGAGTTCGGCAGTGCGTTGTCAACCCCTTAGCCGGGCGTTATGGCTATCAAGTTGAGTTCATCATTAATGTCGGTAAATTGGTTTAAATTGGAGTACTATTCTGCGATTAAACTTGCTGAAGAACTCGATGACAATCCCAATTAAAAATGTATCAAATCCGGAAATATCCTGCTCAAACTGCCATGCTTGTTGTTGCCGTTTGGAGGTTATGATCATTACCGATACAGGTGTACCAGAGCAGCACATTGCATTTGATGAATGGGGTGGAGAAACGATGCTGCGTTTGTCAGATGGTTGGTGTTCAGCTCTAGATCGTGAAACGTTCATGTGCACAATTTACGAAAATCGCCCTTGGATTTGTCGAGAATTCGAAATGGGCTCTTACGAATGTCGAGATGAACGGATAGACCTTTCCTAAAGTTTTACTCAATAAATCAGTGAGTTGTTAGCCATAACAAACGGTTCAAGAGGGACAGCCAACGCGTGGCATTTTTATTATGCGTTGGTTTTTGTGGTTACGGTGTTATGCGTAAGCTTGGTTGTGGCGTTGGCTGCCCCTTAACCGGGCGTTATATGCTTTCAACTATAAATCAGTAAATAGGCTAGGAAAAATTATGAGTAAAGGATTATTGCTAATCGATATACAGAACGACTACTTCTTAGGTGGTGCTATGGAATTGGAGGGTATGGAAGATGCAGCTCGCAATTGTGCTCGACTGCTTTCTTACTTTCGAGAGCAAGAGTTACCAGTTTTTCATATTCAGCACATAGCAACGCGTGAAGGTGCAACCTTCTTCATACCAAATACCTTTGGTTGCAAAATACACGAACTAGTTGAGCCGATGGAGAGTGAGCCAGTGATTGTTAAAAATTATCCTAGTTCATTTAGAGAAACTAATTTAAATGAACTTCTTAACTCACAAGGGGTTGATGAGCTTGTAATCTGCGGTGCAATGACACATATGTGTATTGATACAACGACAAGAGCAGCATTTGATTTGGGTTATAAATGCACAGTTATATCAGATGGTTGTGCAACGAAGAGCTTAGAGTTTGACGGTAAGCAAGTCTTGGCTTCTGACGTCCAGGCTGCTTATATGGCGGCGCTTAGTGTTCCGTTTGCTCAAGTGGTTTCAACAAATGCTTTGGTTGCTTCATTGTAGCACGCATATAACAAACAATTTAAGAGTGATTCAGCACGCTTGGCATTTTTGGTTTGGGTTAAATTCAGTGTTTAAAGTGGTCAAATTAAGTGTAGTGGTCGCGTGCTTCACACCTTAATTGGGCGTTATGTGAATGGGGGAAAATAATGTCTTCAGTTCCAGAATCAAAAGATGAGTTGCTCACAGCTATAAATTCTATATTCCCGAAACTTATGGACGATTATCTGAGTGTTCCTGCATCAATGGCACGTAAGTGTGAAATTGAAGGTAACTTAAAAGGAACACAAATTAGCGTTTGTGACACTGTCGCTTATCTTGTTGGTTGGGGAAACTTGGTCTTGAAATGGCACAGTTTGAAGTCACAAGGTTTGCCAGTCGATTTTCCTGACACGGGTTATAAATGGAATCAGCTTGGATTGTTGGCGGTCAGTTTTCACGATCAGTACCGTGATTGGCAATACGAGGACTTACTTAAGGAGTTAGACTCAACAATAAACAAGCTGATCTTGTTAGTCGCAAGTTTAAGCAATGAAGAATTGTATGAAACGACGTGGTATGAACAATGGACATTTGGTCGAATGATCCAGTTCAACACGTCATCACCAATGAAGAATATGCGAGCCAAAGTTAGGCGCTTTAACAAAAACAACAGGCTTCGGTAGGTAATTCACATAACAAACGGCTCAAGAGGGATTGCCAACGCGTGGCGGCTTTAGTACAAAATTGAAGTTCAGGGTTTACGGTGTGTTTTTTAAGTTCGGTGGTGCGTTGTCAACCCCTTAGCCGGGCGTTATGCTTAATCTCACAAAATCAATCGGTTGTGGCCTTTTCTCTGTTCCTTCAGCCATTCGTTCTTGTTTGTCGGCAATTGAATAATGCTGTTGCTGTTTGAAGTAAATTGGTGCTGTGAGTTTGAGTGGTTGCCTCATTTTAGTTTGAGATGGTTTGTGTTGAGTTTCTTTTTTCTCAAGTCGCTTTGAGTAATCTGGTTCCTTAGCTTATCGGCCAAAAGCGTATCGGCAATTTACTATTGTTTTGCGCTGCCTAATGAAAAGGCAACTTGGCTGGCGTTGTTGGTTAAGCGTTGTTGCCTCATTCGAGTTTTACGCCAATTTGCTGTGAGTTTAGTTGGTCAGATTTTCGTTGAAAGGGCACTTTGTTCTTTTGATCGTAGTAAATTTAACGTGGTTTTTATTCAAATCATGGTTTCGATGAGGTTAACGAGTTTTGGTGCTTGGGTTGGTTTGAAACTCTGAGTTATTCTAATGGTTGTTTAAACCTAAGTATTTGAAGTTTAAGCATAACAAACGGTTCAAGAGGGACAGCCAACGCGCGGCATTTTTATTATGCGTTGATTTTTGTGGTTACGGCGTTATGCGGAAGCTTGGTAGTGGCGTTGTCTGCCCCTTAACCGGGCGTTAGGTGCTAATTAACCACTCCCGTAAAACTAGATAAAACTAGATAAAACTAGTTTTTGGTTGGCTATAATGACTTCATCTCAAACGAATGGAGTTAAGGTTATGTTTAAATCAGTATTTAGTGTTCAGTATCATCAGCTACCTCAAGATGCAGAGGTGATTGCTCAAGAAAGTAAGAAGTTACCAATCCAAGTGATGGACTCATCAGGTAAAGTGCAGTTCTATATAGTAAGTCCAGAAGAGTTTGGTTCTATAGGACAATGTAATGACAAAGGTAAGGAGCAAGCAGAGGTAACTAGCGTTGAAGCTCAGTCTGGAATAGCGCAAGAGCCGATGGTTGAATTTTACGGCATTGTCTATTCACCAAGTATTAAAGTAATGGCGTTAACTGGTAAGCGCACTTTTCTTCATTTTACAGAAAGTGAGCTATGTCGTGATTACCCGAATTGGAACCAAGCTAAAGGTGGTAACGCAGACTTTCAGCGCTTAGCTATGGCCAGTGATCGAAAAGCAGTAATGATGGCAAATGTTACTGAAAGTGAGGTCGCAGATACTGTTAAAAATTTTCTGCAACAAGGCTACACTACGCCTAGCCAACTTAAGCCATATATCAAAGCACGAATCTAGCACCTAACAAACGCTTCAAGAGGGACAGCCAACGCGTGGCATTTTTACTGTGCGTTAGTTTCAGTGGTTACGGTGCTATGCGGAAAGTTAGTAGTAGCGTTGGCTGCCCCTTAAGCGGGCGTTAGCTGAGGTTAAGAAAAATCATAAAATTAAGCGTTTATTTTTCTTAGTCTGAGGCTCTAGCTTTACACCTGAAAGTCAGCACTTTTCCAAGTATCTCGCCAGTGGCACTGTTCGTGAAGTGTTTGAACTAACCGAAGCCTTCTTACGGGAAGTGATGTGTTTGTTTATTTCTTTGGTGTGGCTTCTTTGGTTTTGAAGCTCTTACGCGCTTAAATGGATTTCGCGCACTTGGTCGTTGGCTTCTTCGAAAGAATTCTTTGTAAATTGAAGTCTTAGAAGCTCGTCAGTTTTCCTGTTATTTCTTTTTTGCCAAGTACGTTTCGTGGGTTAGGTTTTAGTTTCTCAGTTGTCCGTTTTACTTTGTCGCTTGAAAACAATAATGTGTTTTAAATTAGGCCGTTGGGTAGTCAATCTCCGGTTAAAGTGCAGCAGCTAACAAACGGCTCAAGAGGGATTGCCAACGCTTGGCGGCTTTGGTGCAAAATTGAAGTTCAGCGTTTACAGTGTGTTTTTTGAGTTCGGCTATGCGTTGTCAACCCCTTAGCCGGGCGTTAGGCATCAGGATAGTTATGGAAATCAAGCAGACGAATCAGGGTAAGAATCAGACTGTTATTAATAACGAGTCTGGCGTGGTTAATATTGGTAGTGTTCAACGATACGTTGACCTACAAATGCCGGAATTAAGACATGAGCTAAAACAGATCTCTTCTGAGTCCCAAGGAAAGTTCATCGTAGGGTTTGTGCTTTCTATTGTTGTACCAGCGCTTGGCTTATTGGCTGATCTATTAGCCATACATCCAGTGTTCGATCTTCCGTTTTGGGTCTATATTGGCGTATTTTCAGCCGTGTTTTTTACGACTCTGTTTGTATATTTCGATAACTATACGATCTTCAATGCTGATGTTCCTGAGTCACCTGGTTTCACTCATTTGCACAATGATCGATTGGTAAGCAGAACTGACGGTGGTTATGTCGTTTTTACGTATTCTTGTGGCTGCATTTATCCGAATTGCAAAGGTGAAATTCAAATTTCAGAGCCACCTCAGAGATACAATGGTAATTACCATTTATTCGCAAAATGTAGCGTAGGTGGTGAGCAACATTCTTATGGTTTGGACTGTAACTTAGTAGCGTATCCAGTACATATTGACTGGAGGAACAAGGAACCTGAGAAGAAAAATGCCTAACAATAAATTTAAGAGTGATTCACAACGCTCGGCGCTTTCACTTCAAGCCAGTTTAGTGTTTATGGCACAATGCTTTAGGTAGCGTGGTTAGCGTTGTTCACACCTTAATTTGGCGTTAGCTTTAAAGGAGAAATTATGGCTACAGAGCAAGAAGTAGATAGGTTTTTAGACCTTGTAAACGAAATTACAGAATTGACCATAGATGATTTAATTTATGACTCAAAATGGGGCGTGCGACGTGAGGTCGTATGAAGCGCTGTTCACCGCTTAATGTGTGAACCATCTGTATCACCAGATGAACCTAGGACTCTGAATAAAGTAGCGAGTCTGACAATGTAACGAAGACTGGTC
>NZ_CAWPIM010000017.1:0-19554 GCF_963888245.1 Vibrio sp. B4-6 | reverse complement strand
ATCCAGCCCCCGCAACCAAATTTAGATTAAGCGTAAATACGATTAATCATTGCGACACTAGCTCAGTTGGTAGAGCGCAACCTTGCCAAGGTTGAGGTCACGAGTTCGAACCTCGTGTGTCGCTCCAAATTCTTTTCGAAGAAAAGAATAGCGCCACGCAACCTAGCTAAGGTTGAGGTCACGCCTTTTTATTTAAAGAAAGTGAACCTCGTGTGTCGCTCCAGATTCTTTTCGAAGAAAAGAATAGCGCCGCACAACCTAGTTAAGGTTGAGGTCACGCCTCTTTGTTTAAAGAAAGTGAACCTCGTGTGTCGCTACAAATTCTCTTGTTAGAGAGTGTAAGTTTTCATCGTACTTAACGGTGACACAATACGGACGCGGGGTGGAGCAGCTTGGTAGCTCGTCGGGCTCATAACCCGAAGGTCGTCGGTTCAAATCCGGCCCCCGCAACCAAATTCAGATTAAGCGTGAATGCGATTAATCATTGCGACACTAGCTCAGTTGGTAGAGCGCAACCTTGCCAAGGTTGAGGTAACGGTTATGTGTCGTTCCAGCTTCGTTCAGAGTATTCTCTGAACTCAAACCAGTATTTGGTTTATGCTCTTTCTTTAATGCTGTGAAGCATAACTCCCTAAAATAAAAATAATCTGCAGTTCTAAGCGGATTTATTGCCGTCTTGATAACTTACGTGCTGAATTTCAATACACAGGTTAGTCTCTGTAGAATCTGGCTTTTCGTCGCTATTTATTCGTATTCATTAACAGAGTTATCCACAAAAATTAATTGTGGATAAGTTGGTGTATAACGTGTTTTTAGTGAAGTGCTGGTAAGCGTCAGTGAAAGATCTTTTAATGCGGCTCTGTTCTCTAATCTTGCTGTCTTTCTGTGTAACTAATTGTTTTTAAATTGTTTTTAAATTGATTTTTGTTATTTTGTCACCATTAGGTCAACTAACTGTATGATCATTAATATCAAGATCTTTGATCCTTGTCATTAATTGCTGATGTGGCTAACTTTTCTTAATTATAGAAAACAGTGTCGTGTTTAAAATTTTGTCCACAAATTGGTATTTTGAGATACATATCAAAGTCTGTGCTCATTAGTTATGCAATTACCTCATTTTTTACGCATCACGCGGTAACCCTTTCTCGACAATTCGAATTAAGCGCTGCTGCTTCTTATTGCTAGAGCATGCACTCGCTGGCTCCGATGATTTTCGTTTTTGTTCTACTAGCGCCCAATGTATATGTTCGTCTAATAAATCAGACAAGCCTAACCTCGTGTTTAGCGCTACGATAATGCGTTGTGAATATGGCGCGTTTCCTAAAGCGATGGAAAGATTACGCAACCATTGCTGGTGGCCAATTCGGCGAATAGCCGAACCTTCCATATAACGTAAGAAGGTGGCCTCATCCCAAGCAAACAGTTCAACTAAGTCTGGTTCATCCAGTGCTTGACGGCGATGAAAATCACTTTGTTGAGTGAGGTCGGAAAAGCGATTCCAAGGGCAGACCAACTGGCAATCATCACAGCCGTAAATGCGGTTACCCATTGCCTTGCGAAACTCTTCAGCAATTACGCCATCATATTCTATGGTGAGGTAAGAGATGCATCGGCGAGCATCAACAACACCGTCTTCTACGATGGCTTGTGTAGGGCATGAGGTGATGCAGGCTGTGCATTTGCCACATTGATTACTGCTTGGTGTATCGACTGGCAGCGGCAAATCAATTAGTAGTTCACCAAGAAAAAACCAAGAACCACTCTCTTTATCAAGGATAAGCGAATGCTTGCCAGTCCAACCAAGTCCAGCTTTTTGTGCTAAAGGCCGCTCTAGTATTGGGGCGGAGTCCACAAAAGGGCGATAGCCGAGTGCCCCCACTTCTTGTTCAATCTTTTCGCCGAGTTTTTTTAGCTGGTTGCGTACCAGTTTATGGTAGTCACGCCCCAGAGCGTAGCGGCTGATATAAGCGTAATTGGGATTATTCAAATCACTGGCAAACCGAGCATCTGGGGGTAAGTAATTCATGCGGGCGCTGATCACACGGACGGTGCCGGGAAGGAGTTCATGTGGCCTAGCTCGCATCATTCCATGGCGCGCCATCCAGTCCATCTCACCGTGAAATCCAGCATCCAACCATTTCTGCAAAGGCTCTTCGTGCTCACTGAGATCGATATCGCAGATCCCGACCTTTTCGAAGCCAAGTTCACGTGCCCAGATTTTAATTTTGTCTGCCAGTACTTGGTAGTCCATTATCGATGAGCTCGTTGCAAAAAGGGGCGAGGATCTTAACGGATCCTTTATTGAGGATCTAGGAAATGATCGTCTGTGATGTGGATTAAACTGACATAAAATGCGAGTTTTTTCCTTTTACTTACAGAAGAGAGCTTGTCTCTCAATTCCAACCCAGTTTACTATTCGAGTTCTTTTGATTTTTATATAGTCAATTTTCGACACTTGAGAGCGGTAATTCATGAGTACTAAGATCTTTACCTTAAAAGACGAACAGCAAACGGTAAAATTAGGCGCAGCTTTGGCTAAGCGATGCTCTGCGCAAACCACGCTTTATTTGCATGGTGATCTCGGTGCTGGAAAAACAACCTTCAGCCGTGGCTTCATCCGCGCATTAGGCCATGTTGGCAACGTCAAGAGCCCGACTTATACCTTAGTTGAACCTTATCAACTAGCCGATTGGCAAGTATACCATTTTGATCTTTATCGCTTGGCCGATCCGGAAGAGTTGGAATTTATGGGTATTCGTGACTATTTCACACCGGATGCGATCTGCCTTGTTGAGTGGCCAGAAAAAGGCAGCGGTCTACTTCCAACCGCAGATATTGATGTTGAGCTACGTTACGATGGCGAACAAAGGCAAGCTTTTCTGAGTGCAAACAGCCCCTATGGATCCTCATTGTTGAGTCAGTTGGAGTTATGTTGAACATCATCCATTTGTTACGAACGATAACTCTATCGCTTGCGGTTTGGGGCTGTGCTTTATTTACTTCAACGGCGCACGCGAATGCATTAGAAGGCGTGCGCGTTTGGCCTTCTCCAGATGAAACTCGAGTGGTTATCGATCTCAAAACTGAAGCGGATTATAGCTATTTCACTTTAAGCAGCCCCGAGCGTTTGGTGGTTGATTTAAAAAACACCACGCTTAATACAAAATTGCCGCTTAAAGTCACGGATAGTCCTGTTCTCAAGCAAATTCGTAATAGCTCGCCTCCGGAGAAAGGGACGTATCGTTTGGTGTTTGAGTTACAGCGCAAAGTGAACCCTCAGCCATTTAAACTTGCGCCAACGCCGGGTGGTCAGTATGGGCATCGTTTGGTGGTTGATTTACCCCACAATTTGGATAGTGACAAGGCGACAGTAAAACCGGCCAGCCAAACTAAAGTGAGCCGCGACGCTTCGCAGTTATTAGGAACCGAAGATATCGTGGTGGCTATTGATGCTGGTCATGGCGGAGAAGATCCCGGCTCGATTGGCCCGACCAAAAAATATGAAAAAAATGCCACCTTAAGTATCTCCAAGAAGATCGCAGATCAAATTAACGCCGTACCGGGAATGAAGGCGGTCATGACACGCAGTGGCGATTACTTTGTCAATCTCAATAAACGTTCTGAAATTGCGCGCCGTAATAAGTCACACCTACTCGTCTCCATTCACGCCGATGCGTTTCATACCCCGCAACCCAGGGGGGGCTCGGTGTTTGTGTTAAATACCAAGCGTGCGAATACGGAAATTGCTCGCTGGGTTGAGAATCACGAACAGCAATCAGAACTGTTAGGTGGTGCTGGTGAAGTGCTGGCAAAAAACAATAGCGATCGAAACGTTAGCCAAACCTTGCTGGACTTGCAATTTAGCCACTCGCAAAAAGAGGGTTACAAGGTGGCAACTCATCTGCTAGGCGAAATGGGAAAAGTAGCCCATTTACATAAAGCAGAGCCAGTCAACGCAAGTTTGGCGGTACTTAAGTCGCCCGATATTCCTTCGGTGTTGGTTGAAACGGGTTTTATTTCTAACCCTACCGAGGAACAATTGCTATTTCAGCGCTCGCATCAAGATAAATTGGCTCGCGCATTGGCAACCGCCATCGTCAAGTATTTTGAAGAAAACCCACCCGAGGGCACTCTGTTTGCTAATCGCGGTAAGACGCAAAAGCACAAAGTGCAGCGTGGGGAATCACTCTCGGTTATCGCTAATAAATATGGCACTTCGACTCAAGCATTAATCGCAACCAACAAACTAAAAAATGCCAATTTGTCGATTGGTCAAATCTTAACGATTCCGGCCACGTCAGCTCCGATTCGCGTTCCTGTGGTCAGCAACCCAGTAGAAACGGAAATTGTTACGCATGTGGTGAAATCTGGCGAGTATTTGGGCAAGATAGCGAGCACGTATAAAGTGAGTGTGGATGCGATTAAACGCGAGAATAACTTGCGTTCAGACACCTTAACGCTGGGGCAGAAACTGAAGATAACGGTGAGTTTGAAGGATAAGCCGCTGCGTAAGCATAAAGTTGAAAAAGGTGAGTTTTTGAGCAAAATTGCCAGCCAATATCAAGTGAGTCTGAATAGTATTCGCCAAGTAAACCAACTTCGGTCTGATCAGCTCGCCATAGGGCAAGTGTTGATCATTCCCAATAAGTAATAATCATGATGACGATTAAGATTCTACCCGCACGTCTTGCTAACCAAATTGCCGCAGGTGAAGTGGTTGAAAGACCGGCTTCTGTCGTTAAAGAGCTGGTGGAGAATAGCTTGGATTCGGGCGCCTCTCGTATCGATATCGATATCGAAAAGGGAGGTACGAAGCTTATTCGTGTGCGCGATAACGGGCAAGGGATAGTAAAAGAGGAATTGGCGCTCGCTTTAAGCCGCCATGCTACTTCTAAAATTCACACCTTAGATGATTTAGAGGCGATCGTCAGCCTAGGTTTTCGTGGAGAAGCGCTCGCGAGTATTAGCTCAGTCTCTCGGCTTACATTGACGTCCCGTCCAGCCACGCAAGAACAAGCTTGGGCAGCATACAGTGAAGGTCGAGATATGGCGGTTAAGTTGCAGCCAACCGCACACCCGATTGGAACGTCTGTCGAAGTGCTCGATCTGTTCTTTAATACGCCCGCTCGGCGCAAATTTTTACGCACAGAGAAAACAGAATTTACTCACATTGATGAGCTACTAAAACGCATTGCTTTGAGCCGGTTTGATGTCACCATCAATGTGCGCCATAACGGCAAGATGGTACGTCAATATCGAGCGGCTAAAACGGCCGCTCAAGAGGAAAAAAGAATCGCGGCTGTGTGTGGCAACGCTTTTGTTCGCCATATGCTGAACATTGAGTTGGAACATCAAGGGCTTCGCTTGCATGGTTGGATAACGACTCCAGAAGGCGCGCGCCAGCAGAGTGATTTGCAATACTGCTACGTTAATGGGCGGATGATGCGTGACAAGCTGATTAATCATGCTATCCGGCAAAGTTATGAAACCAGCCTGAGAGGCGATCAGTTCGCCACTTATGTACTCTTCATTGAGCTCGATCCCCATCAAGTGGATGTGAATGTCCATCCCGCGAAACACGAGGTGCGTTTCCATCAAGCGCGATTAGTGCATGATTTTATCTATCAAGCACTCAGTAGTGCACTGGCTGAAAGCAAGCACATTGAGAAGCCGCAGCTCAAACCATCGGCTTTTCATCAGCCCGATGCGGCGACTGTGGATCGCATTGAGAATGACACTGTAATTGATAGTGTGTGCCAAGAAACTGAGGGGCATAACACCGTTCCAGAGCAGGTGTGGCAAGCGATTGACAACACTCCCGCTTATCCACGAAAAGCAGAGCGAGAAAGCACAACCGCGCACGGCATAGCTGAAACGCCAAAGCGTAGCCATTGGCAGCAAAACGGCTCTCCATCTTCTTCTCGGGCGAAAGCTGAGCGCCAGCCAACGGGCTCACCTTCGAGCGGGGAAGTGAAGCTCTATCAAGAGCTGATGGCAACTCAACCGCCAGCTTCTGCAGTCGAACTTTCTCCTATCACACATCAAGATCAAGGTGAAATGCTGCAGCTCGAACAGTTGGGGAAAGCTATTGCGGTAATCAAAGGGCAGTACCTGTTAATGGGGTCCAAACAGGGCGTCGTATTGCTTTCTCTTATCAAAGGAGCATGGCTGAAAACTCGCGGCCAATTGCATACCGAACAAGGCGGCTTGAAAAGCCAACCCTTACTCGTGCCGCTCTCCATCAAGCTCTCAGCACAAGAACATCAAGCGTTAACGCATTGCCAGCCGATGTTGAATACGCTAGGGATTGAGCTTAAAGAACGTCATGGTTCAAGCATCATGGTGATGGGCGTACCTCAACCGTTGAGGCAACAAAACCTGCAAAACTTAATCCCAGATCTGCTATCTTACGTGTCCGCTAATTTTACGGCTGATGATGAACCTATTACGGTGGATCTTGTTGCCGATTGGCTGGCTGAACACATCACTGTGGTGAAAAGTGACTACACTTTGTCTGAAGCCATCCAAATGATTTCGGAACTTGAACAGCTTTGGCAAGGGCAACTTCCTCTTCATGATGCGAGTTTTGTCCGCCCCGTTGATTTTTCTACCACCATAGCGGCCTTGTTGGCATAACGAATTAAAAGAATGATGAATCAAACACAACCATTGGCTCTGTTTTTAATGGGCCCGACCGCATCAGGTAAAACAGATTTGGCGATTCGTCTACGCCAAAAATACCCAGTGGAAATCATCAGTGTCGACTCGGCGCTGATCTACAAAGGCATGGATATTGGCACCGCCAAACCTAATGCACATGAACTGGCACTCGCACCTCATCGTCTGATCGATATTTTGGATCCAAGTGAAGCCTATTCGGCGGCAGATTTTCGTCGCGATGCATTACTTGCAATGCATGATATTACCGCGCAAGGTAAAATTCCTCTGCTCGTTGGGGGAACTATGTTGTATTACAAGGCTCTACTTGAAGGGCTTTCGCCACTTCCTGCAGCTAACCCTGAGATACGGCAACAAATTGAGCAAGAGGCTTTGGAGCATGGTTGGGGGCAGTTACACGATCAATTACAAACGATTGATCCGGTTTCGGCGGCAAGAATTCATCCTAATGATCCACAAAGATTGTCACGAGCATTGGAAGTTTACCGAATTTCAGGTAAAACTCTTACAGAGTTAACTCAAACGAAAGGTGAAAGCCTGCCATTTCGAGTTAAGCAGTTTGCTATAGCTCCCAAGGAAAGGGCTGAGCTCCACCGTCGAATCGAACTCAGGTTTGAAAAGATGATCGAAGCTGGATTTGAAGAAGAAATGAAAGCACTTTATGCTCGAAGCGATCTTCATCCGGATTTGCCATCGATTCGTTGTGTTGGTTATCGACAGATGTGGGACTATTTGGATGGGAATTGTACGTTAGAGGAAGCGGTATATCGTGGAATCTGTGCAACCCGTCAATTGGCCAAGCGTCAGATCACCTGGTTACGCAGCTGGGATGATTTAACTTGGTTAGATAGCGAAAACATTGATCATGCAGTAGAAACTCTCTCAAATGCCATAGCATCTGATGGAGTTAGCTGTGTATAATGTGATCGCTTTTGCGTGATGTACCCTGTAAAGGATCCGTTACTTGATATTTGGCATTATCACCGTCATAACAAGTAGCAACGGGGTTTTTATTCATTTAGCTCAGATGCAAAGGCCGCACCAATAATGCAGTGCACCACTAGCTAAATAACTACAACAAAATACAAATAAGGAAAATAAAATGGCTAAGGGGCAATCTCTACAAGACCCATTCTTAAATGCACTACGTCGTGAGCGCATTCCAGTATCCATCTACCTTGTGAACGGAATTAAGCTTCAAGGTCAGATTGAATCCTTTGATCAATTTGTGATCTTACTGAAAAACACAGTCAATCAAATGGTGTATAAGCATGCGATTTCAACGGTTGTTCCTGCACGTGCAGTGAGCCACCACACTGCTGAGCCACGCACTGGGTCTGATCGTCCATCAGACAAATCAGAAGAGTAATTCTCTGATTAGTATTATTTACTTACAAAGGAGTTGGTTGCTTGTTTGACCGTTACGAAGCCGGTGAGCGAGCGGTACTTGTTCATATCAACTTCACGCAAAAGGGTGAGTGGGATGATCTCAGCGAGTGTGAAATGCTGGTTTCTTCTGCTGGAGTGTCGACACTGCAAATTATTACTGGCAGCCGTCAAACTCCACACCCTAAATATTATGTCGGTGAGGGCAAAGCCCAAGAGATAGCGCATGCGGTTCAACTTGTTGAAGCGGATGTGGTGATCTTCAACCACGCCCTTTCTCCTGCCCAAGAACGTAATCTTGAACAACTATGCCAATGTCGAGTGATTGACCGTACTGGCCTCATCCTCGATATTTTTGCCCAACGAGCACGAACCCATGAAGGGAAGTTGCAAGTAGAGCTGGCACAATTGCGCCACATCTCTACGCGATTAATTCGTGGTTGGACGCACCTTGAGCGACAAAAAGGCGGTATAGGCTTACGTGGACCTGGTGAAACGCAGCTAGAAACCGACAGACGTTTATTGCGTGAACGTATTAAAGCGATATTACGCCGCTTAGAGAAAGTCGCTAAGCAGCGAGAACAAGGACGCCGAGCTCGAAATCGAGCTGAGATTCCCACCATATCGCTAGTGGGTTATACCAATGCGGGGAAATCAACGTTATTTAATCGCATTACTGAAGCTGGGGTGTATGCAGCCGATCAACTGTTTGCAACCCTAGATCCTACCTTGCGGAAAATCGAATTGGCGGACGTTGGTACTGCCGTTCTCGCTGACACCGTAGGATTTATTCGTCATCTGCCGCACGATTTAGTTGCAGCATTTAAAGCCACGTTACAAGAAACTCAAGAAGCTGACATTTTGTTACATGTTGTTGATGCCAGTGATGAGCGTTTTCGTGAGAATATCAAAGCCGTCCATGATGTATTAGAAGAGATTGACGCCCATGAGGTGCCAACGCTTGTCGTCATGAACAAGATCGATAATCTAGAAGGCCAACAACCTCGCATCGAAAAAGATGATGAGGGAATACCGAGAACCGTGTGGTTATCAGCCATGGATGGACAAGGTATTGATCTGCTTTTCGAAGCATTGACAGAGCGATTAGCGAGTCAAGTCATTCAATATCAATTGTGTATTCCACCACTGCACCAAGGTCGCATTCGTAGTGCATTTTCACAAATGAAATGTATTCAACAAGAAGAATATGATCCAGATGGTAATTTGTTGATTAACATTCGTATGCAGCAAGTTGATTGGTTTAGACTAGAAAAAAGAGAAGAAGCAGTTTTGCGTGACTTTATAGTTACTTAAAGGACTGCTACAGTATAACGTCATATCAAATGATGGAGCTTTCTAATGGCGTGGAATGAGCCCGGTAATAACAACGGCAACAATGGCCGCGATAATGACCCTTGGGGTAATAATCGTGGTGACAAAAACAAAGGTGGCCGTGATCAAGGACCGCCAGATTTGGATGAGGTTTTCAATAAACTGAGCCAGAAACTGGGCGGACGATTTGGTAAGAAAGGCGGTAAAGGCCCTTCATTCTCTGGTGGTAGCGCAATTGGCTTTGGAGTCATTGCAGCAATCGCAGTTGCGGTGTGGTTCTTTTCTGGTTTCTATACGATTGGTGAAGCTGAGCGTGGCGTCGTGCTGCGTTTAGGTAAGTATGATCGCATCGTTGATCCAGGTTTGAACTGGCGTCCTCGCTTTGTTGATGAAGTGACGGCCGTTAACGTACAAGCGATTCGCTCACTACGTGCATCGGGTTTGATGCTAACCAAAGATGAAAACGTGGTCACTGTTGGCATGGATGTACAATATCGCGTGTCTGATCCATACAAGTACTTGTATCGTGTGACTAATGCTGACGATAGCTTACGCCAAGCAACTGACTCAGCATTACGTGCCGTGGTTGGTGATTCTTTGATGGACAGTATCTTAACCAGTGGCCGTCAGCAAATTCGTCAAAGTACCCAAACGACCTTGAATCAAATCATTGATAGCTATGATATGGGCTTAATGATTGTCGATGTCAACTTCCAGTCGGCTCGTCCGCCAGAGCAAGTGAAAGATGCATTCGATGATGCGATTGCGGCGCGAGAAGATGAAGAGCGTTTCATTCGTGAATCTGAAGCGTATAAGAACGAAATCCTGCCTAAAGCAACAGGCCGAGCTGAACGTTTGAAGAAAGAAGCGCAAGGTTATACAGAACGCACGATTAACGAAGCATTGGGTCAAGTGGCACAGTTTGAAAAACTGCTCCCTGAGTATCAAGCCGCGCCAGATGTGACACGTAATCGTCTCTACCTAGATACTATGGAAGAGGTGTATTCAAACACATCTAAAGTGCTAATTGATTCAGAATCCAGTGGCAATATGCTTTATCTACCGTTGGATCGAATTACAGGCCAAGACAGTAAGAATGACACCAAACGTCAAGATAAATCATCATCAACCTATGATCAGATAGAGCTTGATTCACCAACCAGCAGTGATACAGGTAATACACCGTCTCGCTCTAGCAATACACGTCAAGGGAGATACTAGTAATGCGTAAGTTAATGATCCCAGTATTAGTGATTGCACTGGTATTGATGTTGATGTCGCTGTTTGTGATTCCTGAAGGTGAGCGCGGTATTGTTGTCCGTTTCGGTCGTATTCTGAAAGATAACAATGAAATTGCTCGAATCTACGAACCGGGTTTGCATTTTAAAATGCCACTGTTTGATCGAGTAAGAACGTTAGATGCGCGCATCCAAACAATGGATGGCCGCTCTGACCGTTTCGTGACTTCAGAGAAAAAAGATGTGATCATCGATACCTATGTCAAATGGCGTATTGAAGACTTTGGTCAATACTACTTGGCAACGGGTGGTGGCAATGCATTGACGGCACAAGCACTGTTAGAGCGTAAAGTGACAGACATTCTTCGTTCTGAAATCGGTTCTCGTGAAATCAAACAAATTGTTTCAGGCCCACGTAATAAAGATGTCTTGCCGGAAAGTGCTGATGATGAAGTCGTCACGACTGAGGCTGCGAAACAAGCATTGGAAATCGATGGTCAGCGTGACCAAGTGATGGAAAATGTGTTGGAAGATACGCGTAAAGGCGCACTGAAAGATTTAGGCGTGAGAGTGGTTGATTTCCGTATTAAGAAAATCAACCTCCCAGATGAGATCAGTGAGTCTATCTATCGTCGTATGCGTGCTGAACGTGAGTCAGTAGCTCGTAAACACCGCTCTCAAGGTCGTGAAAAAGCCGAAGTTATTCGCGCTCAAGCTGAACTTGAAGTGGCGACTATCTTAGCGGAAGCGGATAAAACGGCTCGCGTAACTCGCGGTGATGCTGATGCTAAAGCAGCGAAGATTTACTCAGATGTGTACAGTAAAGATCCTGAGTTTTACGGGTTCTTACGTTCGCTGAAAGCCTATGAGAAATCATTTAGCGAGAAGAGTGATATCTTGGTGCTTGATCCTAAGAGTGATTTCTTCAAGTACATGAATAACACCAAAGGTTTGACAACGAAATAATTGACCGTTGTTTATTCAAAGGCTCCTTCAGGGAGCCTTTGTCGTTTATTGGCTTTAAGAGAGAAGGCACTATGTCGAATTCAATCTGGCTTGCTGTGGGGCTGGTGTTAATTGCAGAAGGTATTGGACCGTTAATCGCCCCTAATGGCTGGAGAAAGATGGTGGCGGAGCTCAGCCAGCAGCCCGATCATCAACTGCGCCGCATCGGTGGTTGTCTCGTCGTTGCAGGAGGCATCATTGCGTACTACTTCGCACGATAGTGATGCACAATAGCGCGGTAACCGATTTATTATTATCAGTTTATCACTATCAGTATCATCACTATCAATAGTGAGGTGGTGGAGTCTCTTCTGATGGATCCGCTAAATGTGAGGCATCCATATTTTTGACTTTACCAGCCACATATTTCATTTGGTCTTGCATTTTCGTCAGCATGAGCTGCTGTGTTGATAATGCTTGATTGAGTTCATCAATGGTTTGTTCTTGGAAAGCAAGTTGGCATTCCAAGTCACTAACACGCTGTTCTAATTGCTGAATATACTTATCGTTCATAACTAATCGTCGAGTTTCCAAGCTTGAGCAATACCTGCAGAGCTTCCGGTAATAATTCGTTGCTGATGATCAAAGGCCGCATCATACACCACAGCAGTGGGTGGGCGAGCATCTTTTAGCGGTTCTACTTCGAATCCTTGCTGTTTTTTACCACTTTGAGTATCCCAAACCGCGACTTGGCTTGAAGGATTCCCTGTCACAAGCAACCTGCCATCATCGGAAAAACGCGCCGTAGAGAAGATCAATTGTCGTGAAAAACTGCGCAATTTCGCCTGTTCCTTACCCGAGGAGAGATCCCAAATAATGGATTGATTACCACCATCGGAGGTAAAGGCTAATTTCCCCTCTCGCTGCAGCGCTACTCGATTCACCCGCTGCTCATGTTCAAACGATCGTAAAATTTGCCCACTTTGCGTATCCCAAAGGTAGGCAAAATAATCATTACCTCCCGTCAGAGCAAAGCGGCCATTGGGCGATAGGGCGACAGAATTCACTTTTTCTCGATGAGCAAGGAACTCTAGTCGACGTCCAGTGACTAAATCGACGTAAATCGCTTTACCATTGGATAAACCGAGTAGAACTTGTTTTCCGTTATTGGCAATGTCAATGTCTCGGATCAGCCCATCGGAGATGGACCACAAACCTTGAGCTTGTGTCCAACCTAAGTCCCATACGGCAAAGTTAATTTGGCTAGCGGTCACGGCAAAACGGCCATTATCGGAGAGTCGAATATGAGAAACGGTATTGGCTTGTGGGTCTTGAGGTCCCAATTCGGCTAAGGTTTTGTTTTGTTCAAGATCCCATAGAACGAGTTGTCTTTGTTTGGAATAGAGTAGCGCAAAACGACCATCGCGGCTTAAACCGAAACTGGTCGAACCGTTTGGTTCTATATCCCAACGTTGTACATCGCTGTTAGAGAAAAAACAGCCATTTAACATCAAGATGACAATGCAACCTAGGATTGAATGAGAAATTATTCGCATCAAGTCTAATTATCCGCTTTGAGTGTAAAGACAATCTATCAACATATCGCTATATTGGTACAACTCTGTTTAGCGCACCAGTTTTTCACCGAAATTTGTGCGTAATAACAAAAGGTTTGCCTACAAATTGGAGAAATAAATGAAATCATTGTTTAAAGTGTCACTGCTTGCGGCAACCGTCATGCTTGCAGTTGGCTGCCAGAAAGATGAAGCCCCGAAAACTGAAGCAGCACCTGCAGCAGAACAAGTACAAACGGAAGCGGGAAAAACGGTTCACTTTAAAACAGAAGATGACAAAGCGGCTTACGCGATTGGCGTCTCTTTTGCAAATTACCTCAGCACCAGCATTGAAAAACCAGCCGAAATTGGTATCAATCTGAATAAAGATCTGGTTCTAAAAGGGATTGAACATGTCTTCGCGGGCAATGCTGAGTTGAGTGAAGAAGAGACACGCGCAGCGCTAGAAGCTCTAGATAAACGCGTTTCTGAAACCATGCAAGCGAAAGCCGCTGAAAAAGCGGCTGCTGCTGAAAAAGCTGGTGACGAATTCCGCGCTGAATTTGAAAAACAAGATGGCGTAAAGAAAACTGAATCTGGTTTACTGTACCAAGTACTGACGCCAGCAAAAGGTGAGTCACCAAAAGAGACCGATACTGTTCAAGTTCATTACAAAGGGACACTGGCTGACGGTACTCAATTTGATAGCTCGTATGATCGTGGTGAGCCAGCGACATTCCCACTCAATCGGGTTATTCCTGGTTGGACAGAAGGTGTGCAACTGATGCAAGTGGGAGCAAAATACAAGTTTGTTATCCCGCCGCAACTGGCTTACGGCGAGCAAGATACGCCGACTATTCCAGCAAACTCAACACTTGTGTTTGAAGTGGAGTTACTAAAAATTGATAACGGTAGCGATGCGGCTAAATAATATCAGCCATTGTTGAACCGTTGTAACCAGCTCAAAGGCCTGATGAATCAGGCCTTTTCTGTCTCTAACGACTCACTAATTAGTTGTTCTAAATCACTTGTTAGTGACTTAACAGAGTTTTCGATTAAAATTTTCTGATAAACTTACGTCAATTTGTTGATTTTTCGCTCTAAGGCTAGATAACAGTGACAACGACAGAAACTCTAAACGCGGATATGTTGCTTGAAATGGAATCCGTGCACGTGATGCCATTTAGTGATCACGATAAAATCATTCTTCGATCTTATGAAGCTGTGGTTGACGGTATCGCCAGCCTGATTGGTCCTTTTTGTGAGATCGTTCTGCACTCATTGGAAGATCTCAATACCTCGGCGATTAAAATTGCCAATGGTGAAAACACGGGACGCCAAGTGGGTTCCCCGATCACCGATCTTGCACTGCGTATGTTGAAAGATATTGAAGGATCGGAGCGTAACTTCTCACGATCGTATTTCTCTCGCGCCAAGGGTGGTGTGTTGATGAAATCGATTACGGTCGCGATTCGTAATGGTGATAACCGAGTCATTGGCTTACTTTGTATCAACGTCAATTTAGATGCTCCGTTCTCACAAGTTCTGCAATCATTCATGCCGACTCAGGAAGCTCAGGAAGCCGCCTCATCGGTTAACTTTGCCAGTGATGTTGAAGAGCTGGTGGATCAGACGGTAGAGCGTACAATTGAAGAGATCAACGCCGATAAATCAGTGTCTAACAATACCAAGAATCGTCAGATTGTGATGGAGTTGTACGACAAAGGCATTTTTGACATCAAAGATGCGATTAACCGCGTAGCTGATCGGCTCAATATCTCTAAACATACTGTCTATCTCTACATTCGCCAACGCAAGACCGGAGATGAATGTTAGTGGAGCCAGTATTGAGTTACACATTATTGGTCAATGGCTCAGTGTATGGCACACAGGCAGCGCGTAGTGCTTATCTGTTTGCCTGTGCATTGCTAGAAAAAGGGCATTCACTCAAGCAAGTATTTTTTTATCAAGATGGTGTTTTCAATGGCTCTGCGATCACCGCGCCTGCGAACGATGAGTTTGATCTTGTGAAAGCATGGCAGAAGCTGTCTACTGAACACCATGTACGCTTAGAAACCTGTGTTGCTGCAGCGTTACGTCGTGGCATTATCAGTGAAAATGAAGCTCAGCAACACCAGCTCACTGCGCATAATTTGGCACAAGGTTTTGCACAAACTGGGTTAGGAAGCTTAGCTGAAGCGTTATTAACTCAAGATCGAGTGGTACAGTTTTGAAAAAAATCGGTTTTGTTTTTCATTCTTCGCCTCATTCTAGTTCGGCTGGAAGAGAAGGGCTGGATGCTGTACTGGCAGCCTCTGCCTATTGTGATGCGATCTCGCTCTTTTTTGTTGGGTTTGGCGTGACGCAAATCGTCGCCAACCAATCACCGCAACAACTGCTTAGCCGTGATTACATCAGTGCGTTTAAACTGCTTGAGTTATACGATATTGAACACCTTTATCTGTGTGAGCAAAGCGTTGAAGAGTTGGGGTTAGCATCGGCTCAATGGGTAATTGATGTTGAAAAAAAATCGCCTCAGAAAATCGCTCAGTTACTTCACGAGTGCGATCAAGTACTAACTTTCTAAGGTGTACCTATGCTGCATATTGTAAAAGACACGGCAAAACTGGCCTTAGCGCAGCGTTATTGTTTGGCTGAGGATAGTATTATCTTGGTTGAAGAAGCAGTTTATATGAGTAACCCTAGTGCGGGCTCTTTTTTACTACTCAACGATCTGAACAGGGTTTATGTCTTACTTGAGGATCTCTGCGCGCGTGGGGTGCAGGATCTCTGCTCAGTACAAATTACCAAAGTGGATTTCTCTGGTTTGGTTGAACTTACTACTAACCATGAAAAATCAATCACTTGGTAGATTTTCTTATCACTATTACCCCTCTATTACCCACCCTTTACTTATGGTGGTTAAAAAAGATCTGTATATTTCTTGACACACCTCTCACTGCTGCATAGAATTTTGCGTCCCTATTTGTACTAAGTGCACTAGGGACTAGATTTTTCACAAAGCTTACTTTAAGTAAATTCAGGAGCTAGTTAATGGCAACTATTAACCAGTTGGTCCGCAATCCTCGTGTAAAGCAAGTTGTTAAAAGCAACGTGCCAGCACTAGAAGCGTGCCCACAAAAACGTGGTGTATGTACACGTGTTTACACTACTACACCTAAAAAACCTAACTCAGCACTTCGTAAAGTATGTCGTGTTCGTCTAACGAACGGCTTCGAAGTGACTTCGTACATCGGCGGTGAAGGTCACAACCTTCAAGAGCACTCAGTTGTTCTTATCCGTGGCGGTCGTGTAAAAGACCTTCCAGGTGTGCGTTACCACACAATCCGTGGTGCACTTGACTGTGCAGGCGTAAACGACCGTAAACAAGCTCGTTCTAAATACGGTGTGAAACGTCCTAAATCTTAATGGATTTCCGTTAAGTAAGGCCAAACACTAAATTATTTAATTTTTGAAGAAACTGAAAAGTTTTGGATAACCTGAAAAAGACAACGGAGAATATCCATGCCACGTCGTCGCGTTATTGGTCAGCGTAAGATCCTTCCAGATCCAAAGTTCAAGTCTGAACTGCTGGCAAAATTCGTTAACATTCTTATGGTTGACGGTAAAAAATCTACTGCAGAGAAAATTGTTTACACTGCACTAGACACTATGGCTGAGAAATCTGGCAAAGGTCACTTAGCTGTATTTGAAGAAGCTCTTGAAAACGTACGTCCAGCGGTCGAAGTTAAATCTCGCCGCGTGGGTGGTTCAACTTACCAAGTTCCAGTAGAAGTACGTCCGGTTCGCCGTAACGCACTTGCTATGCGTTGGGTAGTTGATGCTGCGCGTAAGCGTGGTGAAAAATCTATGGCTGCTCGCCTAGCTGCTGAAATGCTAGACGCGTCAGAAAATAAAGGTACTGCTGTTAAGAAACGTGAAGACGTTCACCGTATGGCAGAAGCGAACAAAGCATTCGCTCATTACCGCTGGTAATACCTTCTGTGCTGCGAGGTTCTCTCGCAGCACATTTTCATACTCTAAGGATTACCTTAGTAAGAGGATACAATCGTGGCTCGGAAAACTCCTATTGAGCGCTACCGCAACATCGGTATCTGTGCTCACGTAGATGCAGGTAAAACAACCACTACTGAGCGTATTCTGTTCTACACTGGCCTTTCTCACAAAATCGGCGAAGTTCACGATGGTGCTGCAACCATGGACTGGATGGAGCAGGAGCAAGAACGTGGTATCACTATCACTTCTGCTGCTACGACAACCTTCTGGCGTGGTATGGAAGCACAGTTCCAAGATCATCGCGTAAACATCATTGATACCCCAGGACACGTTGACTTTACAATTGAAGTAGAGCGTTCACTTCGTGTGCTTGATGGTGCAGTGGTTGTATTCTGTGGCTCATCTGGTGTTGAACCCCAGTCTGAAACTGTATGGCGTCAAGCTGACAAATACGGTGTTCCTCGCATGGTGTTCGTTAATAAAATGGACCGTGCTGGCGCAGACTTTTTACGCGTTGTAAACCAAATTAAACACCGTCTTGGTGCGACTCCTGTTCCTATTCAATTAAATATTGGTGCGGAAGAAGAGTTCAAAGGTGTCATCGACCTTATCAAGATGAAAGCCATCAACTGGAATGAAGCCGATCAAGGCATGACGTTTACTTACGAAGACATTCCAGAAGATATGCTTGAGTTGGCCGAAGAATGGCACAACAACCTAGTAGAAGCGGCAGCGGAAGCTAGTGAAGAGTTAATGGAAAAGTATCTTGAAGACGGCGAGCTGACAGAAGCGGAAATCAAACAAGCGCTACGGACTCGTACCATTAACAATGAAATCGTATTGGCCACTTGTGGTAGTGCCTTTAAAAATAAAGGCGTACAAGCGGTATTGGATGCGGTTGTTGAATATTTGCCTTCACCGGTAGATGTACCAGCCATTAAAGGCGTGGATGAAAACGAGAACGAAGTAGAACGTCACGCTGACGACAACGAACCTTTCTCGGCACTTGCATTTAAGATTGCCACTGACCCATTTGTTGGCACATTGACTTTCATGCGTGTTTACTCTGGTGTGGTGAACTCTGGCGATGCCGTTTACAACTCAGTGAAACAGAAAAAAGAACGTTTTGGTCGTATCGTACAGATGCATGCCAACAAACGTGAAGAGATTAAAGAAGTTCGTGCTGGCGATATTGCGGCTGCGATCGGCTTAAAAGATGTCACGACAGGCGATACGCTATGTAACCCAGACCACAAAGTGGTTCTTGAGCGCATGGAATTCCCTGAGCCAGTGATTCAAATTGCGGTAGAGCCTCGCTCTAAAGCTGACCAAGAAAAAATGGGTATTGCGCTAGGTAAACTAGCGGCGGAAGACCCATCTTTCCGTGTCGAAACCGATAAGGAAACAGGTCAAACGTTGATCTCTGGTATGGGTGAGCTTCACCTAGACATCATTGTTGATCGCATGAAGCGTGAGTTCAGTGTGGACTGTAACGTTGGTAAACCACAAGTGGCTTACCGCGAAACTATCCGTGGAAAAGCGGAAGTAGAAGGCAAGTTCGTTCGTCAATCTGGTGGTCGTGGTCAATATGGTCACGTTTGGCTTAAGATTGAACCTGCGGAACTCGGTGAAGGCTTTGTCTTTGTCGACGAAATCGTTGGTGGTGTGATTCCTAAGGAATACATCAGCTCGGTTGCGAAAGGTATCGAAGAGCAAATGAACAACGGTGTGTTAGCTGGTTATCCGATTCTGGATGTGAAAGCGACATTATTCGATGGTTCATATCATGATGTCGACTCAAGCGAGATGGCGTTTAAGATTGCTGGTTCGATGGCGTTCAAGAAAGGTGCTTTAGAAGCGCAGCCTGTTCTTCTTGAACCAATGATGAAAGTTGAAGTAACTACTCCAGAAGATTGGATGGGTGATGTTGTGGGTGACTTAAACCGTCGTCGCGGCATGATTGAAGGTATGGATGAAGGCCATGCAGGCCTTAAGATTATCCATGCTAGAGTCCCTCTATCGGAAATGTTTGGTTATGCAACAGACTTACGATCTGCCACTCAGGGTCGCGCCTCTTACTCCATGGAGTTTGCAGAGTACGCTGATGTGCCAAAAAATGTTGCAGAAGCAATCATTGCAGAACGTGGTTAACTGTTATTTGTTTAATAACGAATCTATTGCGCTGATGAGAGTTGGCGCATAAAATAGCAATTTCTGGCGCGTCTTGAGCTATATGTGACTCAAGACGAATCATAACTAGGAAGGAACACGATCGTGTCTAAAGCAAAATTTGAACGTACGAAACCGCACGTAAACGTTGGTACTATCGGCCACGTTGACCACGGTAAAACAACTCTAACTGCTGCTATCTGTACTACACTTTCAAAAGTGTACGGTGGTGA
>NZ_CAWPIM010000016.1:0-19981 GCF_963888245.1 Vibrio sp. B4-6 | reverse complement strand
CTTACGAATACAAAGAGAGCCATCAAACGCTTCCATAGTAACTCGAGCTGCACCCATTTTCGATAGATCTTGTGTACTCATAACTCTCCTGCGTTATAACGCCCGGCTAAGGGGTTGACAACGCACCACCGAACTCAAAAAACACCCTGTAAACGCTGAACTTCAATTTTGCACTAAAGCCGCCACGCGTTGGCAATCCCTCTTGAGCCGTTTGTTATATTCGATTCACTTAACCATGATAGGCTACATATCTAATCCTGATTGCCATAATGATCCACGGCGAAACTAAACATGACTTTAATCAAAAAGAACGTGCTGGTGATTAAGAACCAAGTGGGTAACGGTAAAAACATAAGTAATAACAAACCACTACACATTAGATTTGCAGAAATGAACAGTTGGATACGATTGTCCTTTAAAGCATTTACCACTAAGGCAGATATTATTGTGTAGGCCCAGATTAGAAACGCATACTCGAAGGGTGCAGAAAGAAGCCACGCTATCGCTAAGATATGAATATGTATAGCAATAAAAAGAAAGCGTCCCTTGCTCCTTTCTGCGTAAAACTTATTTGTGCCTCGGCTAAAATTTGCAATACATCCAGCCAACACATCAGCAATTAGAATGAAACCTAACGCTGTCAACCAACCATTTTCATGGGCTATAGGACGATAAAACTGAAAATAAATTAGAAAACTACCAAATAAGGCAAATATTGCCGTACAAGTAATTTCAATTAAAGATTGCTTTTCACCAAAGACCTCATGAAGATACTTGGGAATTTCAATATATTTCATCCTTTGTCCTTAAAAAGTTCACCGATCAGCTTGTGGAATATAACGCCCGCTTAAGGGGCAGCCAACGCCACTACTGACTCTCCGCATAACACAGTAAACACGAAAACCAACGCATAGTAAAAATGCCATGCGTTGGCTGTCCCTCTTGAAGCGTTTGTTATAGCTCGGCTATGTGTGACAACGTTTCTGGATGACGCTGTACTAACTTTAAAAGAGTGACCGCTTGACCATTTGGCACGCTACGACCTTGTTCCCAGTTTTCTAATGTGCGTGAAGACGTATGAAGTAACCGCGCGAAAACTCCGCGGGACATATTAAACTGCTCGCGAATACTCACGATTTCATCCGGTGAGATGTTCAACTCTCCCACGTCATTCACATGATGTGTTTTCAGCGTAAGCTTACCTTCTGAATGCTGTTTAGCCTCAACAAGAGCTGAGCTTAACTCTGCAAATAAATCACGATTGCTCATTGCGCCACGCCTCCATAAAAGCCATTAGTTGTTTCCTTTGATTTGCATTCAAATCGGACATTTCATTTTTGCCGTAAATGGTTAGCAAATAGAAACGCCTCTTTTCATCGAGAAAGTAATAGATAATCCGTGAACCACCACGCTTTCCCTTACCTTTACTCGCAACTCGAATTTTTCGCAAACCGCCAGTACCTTGAATCACATCACCCAGCTTGGGATTTAGCATTAGCTCTGCTTGAAAGAGCCTATACTCCTCATCACTGAGATACTCATCTCGGTACTTTTCAAAAATTGTTGATTCGACAAATACACTTTTCATACAGGAAGTGTACGCACCAAGCGTACAGATAGCAAGAACTAGTTCAGATAAGAGCTATAACGCGCGGCTAAGGGGTTGACAACGCACCGCCAAACTTAAAAAACACACCGTAAACACTGAACTTCAATTTTGCACTAAAGTCGCCAAGCGTTGGCAATCCCTCTTGAGCCGTTTGTTATACCGTGATCCGATGCACATTGTAGGAACTTCTTTATCAATTGCCATAGTGCCGTATAATCGCGGCCAAATTACACCACAACAATCCATCAGTGAGTTGCAAATGTCCAAACTATTTTTCAAAGGTCGAATCGATGCTAGACAAAACCACGTCATTTCAGGCTACAACGTAAACCGTGATGTAAAAGCAGGCACTGACGAGGCTCCAATCAATGTTGTCGTCCCAACCGAGGCTCGTAAAGCAGAGATAGAAATATTACTTTCTGAGCACTCAATAGTGGCTGATATTGTCATTGACTCAAAGCAACCAGAGAACACTGTTGAGCTTGATACGCTATTAAACAAACCTAAAACTATTACCTATGACAAAACACCAAACCGTAATGAACCGTGCATTTGTGGAAGCGGAAAAAAGTACAAAAAGTGCTGTGCTTAAACCCTCGATAATTACGTCCAAAGCCGTCTTCTGACGGTTTTTTTATAAACTAGAACCTATACGATATTCTGCGCGTAAGTCAAAACGGTATAACGCCCGCTTAAGGGGCAGCCAACGCTACTACCAAGTTTCCGCATAGCACCGTAACCACAAAAACCAACGCATAGTAAAAATGCCACGCGTTGGCTGTCCCTCTTGAAGCGTTTGTTATAAGCGTGCTAGCGTTTTTCTACTTTGCTATTCAAACCAACTTCTAATGCAGATGCCTTAGTTTTTGCTGCTTCTTGATATGTTTCGAATACATCTCCATTTTTTCGTCCACTAAAATGAAGAACTCCGTGAACCACTGCCATAAAAAAGGAAACAACAACAATAAAAATTGGCAACAAACCAAGACCTTCAAAATTTAAAGATATCAATCCTAAGACAAAGAAAAAACTTGAAGCTATAGCAATTTTTTTACTACGAGATGAAGATTTCATAAGCATCCATATAAGCAAGTTAAACTTATGAGATGTTACAGATTATCAATTACGCATAAGTTGACTTAATTAACAGAATTAAGAGCTTATAACGCCCGGCTAAGGGGTTGACAACGCACCGCCGAACTCAAAAAACACACTGTAAAAGCTGAACTTCAATTTTGCACCAAAGCCGCCACGCGTTGGCAATCCCTCTTGAGCCGTTTGTTAGGCCAACCAATTGACACCTGCACTTTCAAAACTAAAGAACAAGGCTTCTTTGCAAACCAAAACAAACTAACCTATTCATTTACAAACCAAAACACCAAATCAGCAAAGAAACAAAAAACTCAAATTGAGCGATTTGGAAGAAAAGTGACGAGCGTAGCATGCTCGGCGGACGTTTGGATGCTGAAGGTTATTTTGCCGCTAAACTCACAGCGCTAAACAACCCAACGCGATCAAGAAACAGCAAATATGTGATGATTATTCATTACTTAAGTTAAGCCACAAAACATGGAATTTACTGCTCAATTTCAACTCGACTTAGCTGATAAAAACTCACCTTGCCTAACGCCCGGCTAAGGGGTTGACAACGCACCGCCGAACTCAAAAAACACACTGTAAACACTGAACTGTAATTTTGTACTAAAGCCGCCACGCGTTGGCAATCCCTCTTGAGCCGTTTGTTAGCTGCTGCACTTTAGCCGGAGATTTGCTCCCCAACGGCCTAATTTAAAACACATTATTGCTTTCAAGCGACAAAGTAAAACGGACAACTGAGAAACTAAAACCTAATCCATGAAACGCACTTGGCAAAGAAGAAATAACAGGAAAACTGGCGAGCTTCTAAGACTTCAATTTACAAAGAATCCTTTCAAAGAAGCCAACAACCAAGTGCGTGAAATCCATTTAGTGCAAAAGAGCTTCAAAACCAAAGAAGCCGCACCAAAGAAATAAACAAACACAATACTTCCCGTAAGAAGACTTCGGTTAGTTCAACCACTTCACGAGCAGTGCCACTGGCGAGATACGCGGAAAAGTGCTGACTTTCAGGTGTAAAGCTAGAGCCTCAGACTAAGAAAAATAAACACGTAATTTGATGATTTTTCTTAACCTCAGCTAACGCCCGCCTAAGGGGCTGGCAACGCATAACACTAAACTCAAACACAACAGCCGTAACCACCGCGGCTCATTGGGACTGGAAACGCCACGCGTTGACAGTCCCTCTTGAGGCGTTTGTTAGCTTCGTAGCCGATTGTTTAACAATGACTTTTTAACACATTTCCTTGAAAGCCATTTTACGCAGAAGCATCACACAAACACACGTCCAACGCCAAAAGCTGTGAAGTTGGCTGCCAAAACTTAAGACGATCTAGACTAAGTTGGCCACGGTTAAGAGTCCGCGACAAAGAAAGCAAGATCACAGCGATGATACAGCTTTTTGTGAAACCAAACTTTCCGTGTGGGACATCCAACGATCTTGAAGTATCGAGATTTGTTGGCTTTCCAAAGCTTTGAAACTGCTGAATTTTCAACGCTTCTACCACGTAAATATCCGATTAAAACACAAAAGTTGACTCGTAAACTTTCAACACATGAAGCTGATTTTTTCAAGAACATTGAACTCAATATTTTGGTGATTCTTGCTTCAAAGAAGCTAACGCCCGGCTAAGGGGTTGACAACGCACCGCCGAACTTAAAAAACACACTGTAAACACTGAATTTCAATTTTACACTAAAGCCGCCACGCGTTGGCAATCCCTCTTGAGCCGTTTG
The DNA here is from genome assembly GCF_963888245.1 of Vibrio sp. B4-6. Lineage (NCBI taxonomy): Bacteria > Pseudomonadati > Pseudomonadota > Gammaproteobacteria > Vibrionales > Vibrionaceae > Vibrio > Vibrio sp. B4-6. The sequence continues at coordinate 15,540 of NZ_CAWPIM010000016.1, read as the reverse complement.
TTATATTCGATTCACTTAACCATGATAGGCTATATATCTAACCCTGATTGCCATAATGATCCACGGCGAAACTAAACATGACTTTAATCAAAAAGAACGTGCTGGTGATTAAGAACCAAGTGGGTAACGGTAAAAACATAAGTAATAACAAACCACTACACATTAGATTTGCAGAAATGAACAGTTGGATACGATTGTCCTTTAAAGCATTTACCACTAAGGCAGATATTATTGTGTAGGCCCAGATTAGAAACGCATACTCGAAGGGTGCAGAAAGAAGCCACGCTATCGCTAAGATATGAATATGTATAGCAATAAAAAGAAAGCGTCCCTTGCTCCTTTCTGCATAAAACTTATTTGTGCCTCGGCTAAAATTTGCAATGCATCCAGCCAGCACATCAGCAATTAGAATGAAACCTAACACTGTCAACCAACCATTTTCATGGGCTATAGGACGATAAAACTGGAAATAAATTAGAAAGCTACCAAATAAGGCAAATATTGCCGTACAAGTAATTTCAATTAAAGATTGCTTTTCACCAAAGACCTCATGAAGATACTTGGGGATTTCAATATATTTCATCCTTTGTCCTTAAAAGTTCACCGATCAGCTTGTGGAATATAACGCCCGGCTAAGGGGTTGACAACGCACCACCGAACTCAAAAAACACACCGTAAACACTGAACTGCAATTTTGTACTAAAGTCGCCACGCGTTGGCAATCCCTCTTAAGCCGTTTGTTAGGCCAACCGATTGACACCGACACTTTCACAACCAAAGAACGAGTTTTTTTGTAAACTTGAAACAAACTAACCGATTCATTTATAAACCAAAATGCTAAATCAGCAAAGAAACAAAAAAATTCAAATTGAGCGATTTGGAAGAAAAGTGGCGAGCGTAGCATGCTCGGCGGACGTTTGGATGCTGAAGGTTATTTTGCCGCTAAATTCACAACGAAAAGCAACCCAACACGATCAAGAAACAACAAATATGTGATGACGATTTATTGCTTAAGTCCAGCCATGAGAACATGGAATTCGCCGTTCAATTCAAACCCGATTTAGCTGATAAAAACTCACTTTGCCTAACGCCCGGCTAAGGGGTTGACAACGCACCACCTAACTCAAAAAACACACCGTAAACACTGAACTTCAATTTTGCACTAAAACTGCCACGCGTTGGCAATCCCTCTTGAGCCGTTTGTTATATGTTTGGATGAGAAACCTAGCTAGATCTTGAATGCAATGCATTGAATTACATAGTTATCAACACATTGCATGCGGACGGTATAAAATGCAGCTTATTTATAAAAAGCTTCAACTTCACCTTTTAACTTAATCAGCATCGGCTGGCCAAAACGATCTTTAGCTTTTGGTGACGGAATTTTCACCCACCCTTCACTAATGCAGTATTCTTCAACATCAGTACGCTCTTTGCCATTTAGACGAATGCCAATGTGATGTTCAAAGCACTCCGCTACATAGTGTGGGCTGCGAGGATTACCAGCAAGGTGATCCGGCAAAGCGGGTTTAGCTGTAGTGTCGTTCATATTCATAACCTAAAATATGTAAAAAAGTGCGCTATTGTAGACAATACAAGCCGACCGCTCAACATAGTAAAGATGCTATTTCATATGCGGTATAGAACGCAGAACTAGATGACATATAACGCCGCATTAAGTGGTGAGCAACGCAGACCACTGAACTTAAAGTATTGTGCCGTAAACACTTAAGCCGAAGCAAACCGAAAATGCCGAGCGTTGGGAATCCGTCTTAAATGCTTTGTTAGCAGTACTTTACTGAATTTATCAGCTGTACGATTTTGTCTCGATAGTACTCGTGTGGCGCTGAACGATATTTTGGATTATTAATACACTGCAATTTGTAAATAATATCTCCGTACATCCTACTTTGAGTAAACCCCATTAGCTCTAGTAAGGTAGACGGTGATTTAAGTTTGAGAAAGCAGCTTTTTGACAGTTTTACCTTGTCATGGAAATGTTCATGATGGAGATCTCCTATAACCCTACGGGCACTTTTATAGTTCACTTTGTTCCCGATAATCTCAAAGCAGTAGAGCGAAAGAATAACCAAGTCGGTATAGTAATAATTTACATCAATGTCATCTTGGTTCAATGTGACTTCTTGCAAAATTACTCCCCCACCAATACCAGCAGTCAAATTAGACCACATAGAGTGCTTACGCATTTGGTGAAGCTCGGGGCGTAAAACACCCTTCGCTATATCCCAAGACTTAGTGGAGGAATCAACCATTGTTGATTTAACCTGAACCTTTCTACTTATATCCTCAGAATCAAGAACTAAGTCATAGCCATTATCATCGACATCAGTGCGGTAGGCTTTAAGGTAATACCCCTGCATCGCATAAGCTAACTGTAGATCAAACAATAATTTGTTCATTAACATCGACTCACGGCGAATCGAATTTTCAGGCTCGTAGAAAAAACATCTCGATTTGTCATGTTCCATACTTATTTACCACCGTGTACTGCTAACGCCCGCTTAAGTGGTGAGCAACGCTACCACAACACTCAATTATTGCACCGTAAACACATAAGCCAAATCAAACCAAAACCGCCGAGCGTTGCGAATCCGTCTTAAAGCGTTTGTTAGTTTAAATTGTTTCCGCGTCAGGAATTAGTGCTTTCATTGCATCTGAGAACTCACCCTCGACGTATGACGATATTTTTGCAAACAAACCCCACAAAGCCAGCTCAAACGCGGTATCTCTGTCGGCGTTACCCCAGTCGATAGGAACCATTTTAATAAAGGCTTCAACCTGGTGGGTAAGCCCCTTATGCTCAACTTTATGGGCAATGTTATTTCTAATATTGTTTAGTTTTCTAGCGGCGTTCCAACAATTTTTATCCGCATCTTCAGGGACAAGTGACTGGGCTAAGCAAATTGCTTGATCGCATGTGAGTCGTGCTGCCTTTAACATCTTCGGGTTTGGTAGCTTACTATCGATAACTAGCCTCACTTGTTCTTCTATCAACAAGTGTCCCTTCAATATTACAAGCTCACGCTCTTTCCCATGAGGAAGAAGAGATATAAAACGTTCAAAAGCCTCAAACTGTCTTCCATTCGTGCTCATTGTGACTCCTTTAAACTAACGCCCGGCTAAGGGGTTGACAACGCGCCACCGAACTTAAAAAAACACACTGTAAACACTGAACTTCAACTTTGCACTAAAGCCGCCACGCGTTGGCAATCCCTCTTGAGCCGTTTGTTATACAAAATTAGCTTCGAACTTATTACACTTAATTTCAGTTTCTCGCGACAAAACTTTTGCGATTTCAGACGGTTCATAGAAATGCTTTGTATTAAAGCGCACCAATGGATGATGTCCATCTAGGACTTCATTTACATACTGATCGCGTTCCTGCCTTTTTTTCCAATTATGCGTAGAATCATCGAGTTCGATAACTGCTAGAATTTTTGTGGTCTTATCCGTTATGACAAAGTCCATTCGCTTTGCCCACGTTCGAGAATTATGCTTAAAATTAACAGGTTTAACCAAAGCCATTAGTGATACTTGGCTATGAATTACATACTCCGAAGGAAGAGCTTTTTGTAATGCAAAATAGAGTTTCCGTTCATTTTCAGTTGCTAAATGGCTTTGCTTTTTATGCTCAATTTTTACATTAGATGGAATAGGTACGTCAGTTAATTCAAATTTAGCTTTACGCTTGCTCGCAGTTTGATTTGGCGAATCCCATGAAGCTGGCTTCGGCGTATTATTTCCTTTAAGTTTCCATACAATGTAGCCAAACGCTACGATGATAATTATTTCAAACATCTGCGCCTATTTCTCCTTTTTGTATAACGCCCGGCTAAGGGGTTGGCAACGCACCGCCGGATTCAAAAAACACACTGTAAACTCTGAACTTCAATTTTGCACTAGAGTCGCCACGCGTTGACAATCCCACTTGAGCCGTTTGTTATGCAAATTCAATAAGATAAACTGACTTTACTCGATCAAAAGCCACCATTGCAATGGTTGAGTGATTCAAGAACCAACCCAAACCAGAGCCGTGATAAATAAGCCGCCAAAACAAAGTCCACCTTTCAACAACAAACCAAGCTTTTGAATCAGACAAACTCAACAAGCAAGACTTTCAGCAAATGCGAAATGATCGAATAACTTGCCCTTTCCACACTTTGCGCCCACTTAATTTACAACGCGCCAACGCTAAAACTGATTGAGGCAAACAAAGAACTTTGCCTGTTTTACGGTTTGAGTGAACCACGAATCTGAGAGTAAAAAAGCTCATTTGCCGACAACACAAAACGAATGGCCGGAGAAATCCCAAAAGATTGGACCCCTAAATTTACCTGAGTTGCATAACGCCCGGCTAAGGGGTTGACAACGCATAGCCGAACTCAAAAAACACACTGTAAACGCTGAACTTCAATTTTGCACCAAAGCCGCCAAGCGTTGGCAATCCCTCTTGAGCCGTTTGTTAGCTGCTGCACTTTAACCGGAGATTGACTACCCAACGGCCTAATTTAAAACACATTATTGTTTTCAAGCGACAAAGTAAAACGGACAACTGAGAAACTAAAACCTAACCCACGAAACGTACTTGGCAAAAAAGAAATAACAGGAAAACTGACGAGCTTCTAAGACTTCAATTTACAAAGAATTCTTTCGAAGAAGCCAACGACCAAGTGCGCGAAATCCATTTAAGCGCGTAAGAGCTTCAAAACCAAAGAAGCCACACCAAAGAAATAAACAAACACATCACTTCCCGTAAGAAGGCTTCGGTTAGTTCAAACACTTCACGAACAGTGCCACTGGCGAGATACTTGGAAAAGTGCTGACTTTCAGGTGTAAAGCTAGAGCCTCAGACTAAGAAAAATAAACGCTTAATTTTATGATTTTTTTTAACCTCAGCTAACGCCCGGCTAAGGGGTTGACAACGCACCGCCGAACTTAAAAATACACCGTAATCACTGAACTTCAATTTTTCACTAAAGTCGCCAAGCGTTGGCAATCCCTCTTGAGCCGTTTGTTATGCAAATTCAATGAGATAAACTGAATTTACACGACCAAAAGCCACAATTGCAATGGTTGAGTGATTCAAGAATCAACCCAAGCAAGAACTGTGATAAATGAGCAGCCAAAACAAAGTCCACCTTTCAGCACCAAACCAAGCTTTTGTGTCAGGAAAACTCAACGAGCGAAAACTTCAGCAAGTACAAAATGCCCGATAAACTTGCCCTTTCCACACTTTGTTCCCACTGAATTTACAACGCGCCAACGCTAAAACTGATTGAGGCAAACAAAGAACCTTGCCTGTTTTACGGCTTGAGTAAACCACGAATTTTAGGGTAAAAATGCTCATTTGCCGACAACACAAAACGAATGGCCGGAGAAATCCCACAAGATTGAACCCCTAATTTTACCTGAGTTGCATAACGCCCGGCTAAGGGGTTGACAACGCACCGCCGAACTCAAAAAACCACTGTAAACACTGAACTTCAATTTTGCACCAAAGTCGCCATGCGTTGGCAATCCCTCTTGAGCCGTTTGTTATGCAAATTCAATGAGATAAACTGACTTTACACGACTAAAAGCCACAATTGCAATGGTTGAGTGATTCAAGAACCAACCCAAGCATGAGCCGAGATAAATAAGCCGCCAAAACAAAGTCCACCGTTCAACAACAAACCAAGCTTTTGAATGAGACAAACTCAACAAGCAAGACTTTCAGCAAGTACAAAATGCTCGATAAACTTGCCCTTTCCACACTTTGCGCCCACAAGATTCACAACACGCCAACGCTAAAACTGATTGAGGCAAACAAAGAACCTTGCCTGTTTTACGGTTTGAGTGAACCACGAATCTGAAGGTAAAAGTGCTCATTTGCCGACAACACAAAACGAATGGCCGGAGAAATCCAAAAGATTGAACCCCTAAATTTACCTGAGTTGCATAACGCCCGCTTAAGGGGCAGCCAACGCTACTACCAACTTTCCGCATAACACTGTAATCACAAAAACCAACGCATAGTAAAAATGCCGCGCGTTGGCTGTCCCTCTTAAAGCGTTTGTTAACCTTCTTCGCTAACGCTCTCGGCACTTTTTGGCATGATTTTTACGTTCGTCTTAACTTGTATAAAGTCTGAATTTTCTTCTTGCTTATGATACACCACACGGTAGGGAATTATTAAATTACCAGATTCAACTCTTCGTTTAATGTCTTCAATAGATTTACCCTCACGACTCCGAGCATTGACTGAAACTATTTTCCTGGCACAGGCTCCAACAGGAAGGTTTAATTCTGACTTAAATCCATCATCAGATGCTATCAATGGACAATTACCCGTATTATGTAGTGAAACGGTGAATTTAAACTGGGCTTCACTATCGTTATAGATAGCCGTAGGTATTTCACTCTCGTTATACTTTTCAATGCTAAGTTCTAAGAATGGCATGTTGGGTTTAAAAATACGCTCTTGCAAGGTAGCTTCTTTTTTAGTGATTCTATCGAATATTTGACCAAACCCTATACTCTTTTTAGGGTCATAGTTCCCATCTAATAAATTTATTAAACGGACACAAAACTGAGAGAACCCATTTCTAGACCATGATAGAGACATAATAAAATTATCATTTACATAGGTGACCGTATAGCTTTTTGAAATTGCCCAATGTTGTCCAGTGTAGATGAATTCAGCACCGCCACCGGCCTCAGCCAATACAGCTTTCCCATCTTCGGTCAAATAAATATTATTTAGATCATCTATTTTTTTAGCTAATAGAGAATTCTTATTTTCGAAGTCTGGTGCAACAATTGAATTTAATGCAATCATCGCTGTAGATGTTTCGTCTGACTCATATCTGAGAACCATTCCACCAATGAAACCATGTGCTTCTATACCTTTATACAATTCCTTTACAAGGTAAGTTTTCTTAACTTCAGATTCTTTAAGGTCAATATAAATCACTCCGCTATGATAAGTGGCAGGTAGCTGATCTTTAAATGAATTTACTTCTTTTAGTTTATTTATGGAGTCTTCAATTGATTTTTTCGTCAACCTTGATTTGACTTCATATACAGCAACTACGTATTTTGCTGGAATCGCTAAATATTTACCTTGCTGGCTGTTGTCGTAATTGCCTTCAGTCCACAGGACTGGAGCTTCAAGAGCTTGATATATGATAATGTCATAGTGATATAAGGTTGTTGAATCATCATAAAGGTTAGGAATTATATAACCCGATGTAACGGCATATTTTTTAGGTAGGAATTCACTCAGCCACTTTCTTAAATATGCCTCGACGCCATCTCCATGAGCTGTTTTTACTGGTCGATTAGCTTGCAGTTCATAGATTTTATCAAACTCATCTAGTATATTTTTTCTATTTCGGTGAAATTGTTTCCAACCATGTTGTCCATAACAGTCTTTCATCGATACTCCCAATGTTATCTAAGAAGGTTAACGCCCAATTAAGGGGTGAGCAACGCTACCACCCAACCTAAAGCATTGTACCGTAAACACTAAATTTGAAGTAGAAGCAAAAATGCCAAGCGTTGGGAATCCCTCTTAAATTGTTTGTTATGTTTTACCACAAATGACTGATTTATTTGGCAAAGAACTGCACCGCTGACCGTTTTTCAAGAAGTGAATCACAAGCTCATAATCACTGGACCGCCAGATGCACAAAACACCAAACGCGTAAGCCCACTTCCCTGCCCAATGAGGCAACCCGACCAAATCACAACAAGCGCCCTTTCTTTCCAACCAAAGCGCAAAACAATGGCAAATTGCCGAGACAACTGCCAAGCAGAAATGCTAATTGACTAAGAACCTAAAAGCGACTTTGAGCCAGTTAAACAAGAAGCCAACCGCCACGACCTGACAATGAAGCAACCCGCGAACATTGGCATGTCTTACGGGTTGAGAAATTCACAAATTTGGGCCGATAATGCGGATTTGCTGAGGCAGCTCGAACGAATGGCTAAAGGGACAAAGAACAGTGTTCGAAGGATATTTAAGCCATTGAAATACAAGTAAACATAACGCCCGGCTAAGGGGTTGACAACGCACCGCCGAACTCAAAAAACACACTGTAAACACTGAACTTCAATTTTGCACTAAAGTCGCCAAGCGTTGGCAATCCCTCTTGAGCCGTTTGTTATGCAAATTCAATAAGATAAACTGACTTTGCTCGATCAAAAGCCACGATTGCAATGGTTGAGTGATTCAAGAATCACCCCAAGTAGGAGTCGTGATAAATAAGTTGCCAAAACAAAGCCTACCTTTCAACAACAAACCAAGCTTTTGAATGAGACAAACTCAACAAGCAAGACTTTCAGCAAGTACAAAATAATCGATTAACTTGCCATTTCCACACTTTGCGCCCGCTAAATTCACAACAAACAAGCACCAAAACTCATTGAGGCAAACAAAGAACCTTGCCTGTTTTACGGCTTGAGTAAACCACGAATTTTAGGGTAAAAATGCTCATTTGCCGACAACACAAAACGAATGGCCGGAGAAACCTCAAAAGATTGACCCCCTAAATTTACCTGAGTTGCATAACGCCCAATTAAGTGGTGAACAACGCACTGGCCAAGCCGCTGCATTGCACCGTAAAACACTTTACTCAACGCATAGTAAAACTGCCACGCGTTGAGAATCCACTTGAATTGTTTGTTATGTGAATTTCACTATGAATTCAAAGTAAATCACCGTAGAAACGAAGGGATTTGAATAAGTTACGTACAAAAACGATGCTGACCAAACCCTAAATTTCACAGCGATCTGATCCAAAGAGAGCCACTTGCAGAATCAACAACAAAGAAAGCGCCCTTTCAGCCACAACAAACCCTTTTGCTTCACCAAACTTTTAGAGCTGAATATCAGCAAGAAAATCAGTCAAAAAGACATTTCAATTAAAGCGATTTGAAACCACCGAAATTCAACACAAACCAGATCCAAAACTCAATTGAGGCAACTCAAGAACCTTAAAAACGATCAATCTCAGGTTGTTCAAGAATCCATTTCGACCAAGCCACCGTGCCGAAAACACGGAACGAATTCTCAATAAAATCGTAGAGTTAACCTTAAAAACTCATCCAACACATAACGCCCGGCTAAGGGGTTGACAACGCACCGCCGAACTCAAAAAACACACCGTAAACACTGAACTTCAATTTTGCACTAAAGTCGCCAAGCGTTGGCAATCCCTCTTGAGCCGTTTGTTAGGCCAACCAATTGACACCGACACTTTCACAACCAAAGAACGAGCTTTTTTGTAAACTTGAAACAAACTAACCGATTCATTTATAAACCAAAATGCTGAATCAGCAAAGAAACAAAAAAACTCAAATTGAGCGATTTGGAAGAAAAGTGACGAGCGTAGCATGCTCGGCGGACGTTTGAATGCTGAAGGTTATTTTGCCGCTGAATTCACAACGCTAAACAACCCAACGCGATCAAGAAACAGCAAATATGTGATGATTATTTATTACTTAAATTCAGCCATGAAAACATGGAATTTACTGTTCAATTCCAACTCGATTTAGCTGATAAAAGCTCACCTTGCCTAACGCCCGGCTAAGGGGTTGACAACGCACCGCCGAACTTAAAAAACACACCGTAAACACTGAACTTCAATTTTGCACTAAAGTCGCCAAGCGTTGGCAATCCCTCTTGAGCCGTTTGTTAGGCCAACCAATTGACACCGACACTTTCACAACCAAAGAACGAGCTTTTTTGTAAACTTGAAACAAACTAACCGATTCATTTATAAACCAAAATGCTGAATCAGCAAAGAAACAAAAAACTCAAATTGAGCGGTTTGGAAGAAAAGTGACGAGCGTAGCATGCTCGGCGGACGTTTGGATGCTGAAGGTTATTTTACCGATGAATTCACAGCGATAAACAACCCAACGCGATCAAGAAACAACAAATATGTGATGACGATTTATTGCTTAAGTTAAGCCACAAAACATGGAATTTACCGTTCAATTCCAACTCGTTTTAGCTGATAAAAACTCACTTTGCCTAACGCCCGGCTAAGGGGTTGACAACGCACCGCCGAACTTAAAAAACACACTGTAAACACTGAACTTCAATTTTGTACTAAAGCCGCCACGCGTTGGCAATCCCTCTTGAGCCGTTTGTTATGTGATTGTTGCACAAGATTTACATTAAGGGCTCAGCTATAATCCATACGCACCAAGTTAACTATAATAAAATGGACATGATATGAAAGCTCTTATTTATGAAACACTTATTAGCCTTGCAAACCAAGATCCTGAACAACATGCAAAAATTCGCGAAAATCTGTATGAACAGTTGGGCTTGCCTTTGGACAAACAATTAGCTCTATACTCTAGAGCCCTTGGGCCAGCAAGTTCAGGAAAACTTGAAAATGACCAAGCGATCAATAATGCAGTTGAAAGTGCCATTAAGCTGCTAGAAACACCTGAGCACTAGCCTTGCATTACTAAATATCAGCGGCCCACGACGTCAAGGGCCGTTTTTATATGCTCATTTTCTAACAAATCCTCAGCCAACTTAGACAAAATTATCACCAGTAATACTTTTAGAGAAAGCTAAAACCTCGATTTTTGAGCCAATTCCCTTCTTTGACGGCATGCAATAAGAATCTTGTTCTTTTCAATAATCGTTGAAGAATGCCAATCAATAATTTCATTCAACGATCTGAAACATCCCAAACAAATATCCATTTCACCTAAACAGCACTGTCTAATACACGGTGACTTGGGATCTTCGACCTCACTCATTTTCCTATCTTCCATAATAAAAATCCTATCACATTTCCGCAGTAGTCTTTATTAATGCAATCATAGTAAAGAATTCGGCGCACACTAGGCACATAACGCCCGGCTAAGGGGTTGACAACGCACCACCGAACTCAAAAAACACACCGTAAACACTGAACTTCAATTTTGCACTAAAGTCACCATGCGTTGGCAATCCCTCTTGAGCCGTTTGTTAGGCCAACCAATTGACACCGATACTTTCACAACCAAAGAACGAGCTTTTTTGTAAACTTGGAACAAACTAACCGATTCATTTATAAACCAAAATGCTGAATCAGCAAAGAAACAAAAAAACTCAAATTGAGCGATTTGGAAGAAAAGTGACGAGCGTAGCATGCTCGGCGGACGTTTGGATGCTGAAGGTTATTTTGCCGCTGAATTTACAGCGCTAAGCAACCCAACGCGATCAAGAAACAACAAATATGTGATGACGATTTATTGTTTAAGTCCAGCCATGAGAACATGGAATTCGCCGTTCAATTCAAACCCGATTTAGCTGATAAAAACTCACTTTGCCTAACGCCCGGCTAAGGGGTTGACAACGCACCGCCGAACTTAAAAAACACGCCGTAAACACTGAACTTCAATTTTGCACTAAAACCGCCACGCGTTGGCAATCCCTCTTGAGCCGTTTGTTATGCAAATTCAATGAGATAAATCGACTTTACACGACCAAAAACCACAATTGCAATGGCTGAGTGATTCAAGAATCAACCCAAGCAAGAACTGCGATAAATAAGCCGCCAAAACAAAGTTCACCTTTCAACAACAAACCAAGCTTTTGAATGAGACAAACTCAACAAGCAAGACTTTCAGCAAGTACAAAATGCTCGATAAACTTGCCCTTTCCACACTTTGCGCCCACAAGATTCACAACACGCCAACGCTAAAACTGATTGAGGCAAACAAAGAACCTTGCCTGTTTTACGGTTTGAGTTAACCACGAATCTGAGGGTAAAAATGCTCATTTGCCGACAATACAAAACGAATGGCCAGAGAAATCCCAAAAGATTGAACTTCTAAATTTACCTGAGTTGCATAACGCCCGGCTAAGGGGTTGACAACGCATAACCGAACTCAAAAAACACACTGTAAACACTGAACTTCAATTTTGCACTAAAGCCGCCAAGCGTTGGCAATCCCTCTTGAGCCGTTTGTTAGGCCAACCAATTGACACCGAGACTTTCAAAACCAAAGAACGAGCTTTTTTGTAAACTTAAAACAAATTAACCCATTCATTTATAAACCAAAATGCCAAATCAGAAAAGAAACAAAAAAACTCAAATTGAGCGATTTGGAAGAAAAGTGACGAGCGTAGCATGCTCGGCGGACGTTTGGGTGCTGAAGGTTATTTTGCCGCTAAACTCACAACGAAAAGCAACTCAACGCGATCAAGAAACAACAAATATGTGATGATTATTTATTGCTTAATTTAAGCCAGAAAACATAGAATTTACCGTTCAATTCCAACTCGATTTAGCTGATAAAAACTCACTTTGCCTAACGCCCAATTAAGGGGTGAGCAACGCTACCACCCAACTTAAAGCATTGTGCCATAAACACTTAATGTGAAGTAGAACCAAAAATGCCAAGCGTTGGGAATCCCTCTTAAATTGTTTGTTAGGTTTGTGCCTCGAAGCTCATTAGGTGATAACTTTCATGCCCTTTTTCGACTGTCTCTTGGATTGTGAATCCTTGAGAAATGTAAAAGTCGGTAGCATTGGCATTTTTAACAAGACTTTTGAGACTCAAGCTATTGCTTACTTTTTTTGCATGGTTCAATAATTTTAAACCGACACCTCGTTTAAGGTGTTGTGGACTAACAAACAGATGATGAATGAAGTTTTCAGAACTCCAAATGGAGATAAAACCAACAACTATGCCCTGCTCTACAGCAACCCAAATTTCTTCACCATCAGTATCTTTAGCAAAGTCTGTCAGACAATATGCAGTTGTATCAATGAAAGAAAAAGTAGTGACTCTGGATTCCAAGTAAATCCTTGCTGTAGCTTCATAATGATGAGGTTGAAACCTGATAATTTCCATGAACTTGCCTTAAAAACCTAACGCCCGCTTAAGGGGCAGCCAACGCCACTACCAACTTACTGCATAACACCGTAACCACAAAAACCAACGCATAGTAAAAATGCCGCGCGTTGGCTGTCCCTCTTGAAGCGTTTGTTATGCATTACAAACCACCGGCTAAATCTAGAAAGTTACCTGTGGAAAATGATGATTTTTCAGACGCTAACCAATAAATAGCCTCAGCAACTTCATCAGGCAAACCACCCCGTTGCATTGGGATTTTATTTTTGAGTCGTTCTATACGGTCAGGCTCTCCACCGTCAGCGTGCATATCGGTATAAATCAATCCTGGGCGAACACAGTTAACTCTGATACCTTCCGCGGCAACTTCCAACGACAGACCTTTTGTTAACGTGTCAATTGCACCCTTTGACGCTGCATAATCGATGTATTCATTCGGTGAACCTGTTCGAGCGGCTCCCGAAGAAACATTAACTATGACACCACCGAGACCACCATGACGAGTTGACATTCGTTTCACTACTTCACGACAACACAAGAAATAACCTGTCACATTGTTTATGAGAATTGAGTTAATCCTCTCTGCACTCATTTCGTCTAAGCGCATCTGCTTCTTTAAGATACCAGCATTGTTGACAAGAACGGAAACAACACCAAGCTCTTGGTCAACGGTTTCAAACAGTTTAACAACATCACCTTCTTTGGAAACGTCAGCTTGAACCGCAATACAATGACCACCTAACGCTTTGATTTCTTCAACGAGAGTATTAGCAGCCTCAGCATTAGATTTGTAATTTATGCATACGGAAAAACCGTTTTGAGCAAAAAGCTTTGCTGTCGCCGCACCAATCCCTCGGCTACCGCCAGTAATAACAACTACTTTTTGAACGCTCATTATTCATCCTTTTAACGCTGAATTTGATGTAATGCATAACGCCCAATTAAGGGGTGAACAACGCCACCACCCAACCTAACGCATTGTACCGTAAACACTAAAGTTGAAGTAGAAGCAAAAGTGCCAAGCGTTGAGAATCCCTCTTAAATTGCTTGTTAGCCTATCATGATCACTTGATTTCCTATGGAAGAAAGATAGCATATGGCAAACTTTAAACGAGCCACATAAATGAGCGCATCAATCGATACTATTTCCATAGCTATGCAAAACCAAAGCCGTTCAAGGCGGTTTCTTGCACTATCCACATTTTGCTTACTGCTTTACCTTACAATCTCGTACGTCGTCTATGTCAACGTGACCCTACCTGTTGGCGTATTTAGCATATGGGAAGCGTCAATCGTCATTATGATTGCCGGGTTCTTTGTCTATTGGTATTTGCAAATAAAGCCTAGTAGTTTGCATTTCGTTGGAAGGGATGAGCATTTCGGTTATGCAAAACCACAACACAAGCTAGTAAAAATTGCCGAGATAAGAGAAGCTATTGAGCTGTACGATCACCACAAACAAGAAGGTGAAAAAAGATACGACCTATTGCCTATTATTGATTACATAGAAAAAAGGTTGAACATTTTCCCACCAAGCCATGAGTTTAGCCCCTACAATGTGGGCAGACTTAACCTCGACTCTGAAGTAAGAAGAAAACTATTTTTTTCATCTTTAAAGTCTTTAACTACGCAGTTAGAAGCCCAGATCTTGGAAGAAAAAGAATTATCAAAGAATGAACCTAAGAAAGAAACTAAAGATTCAAGGTTTGACACTATCCAGCTGGGACGCAGTTTTACAAATAGAATTAACACTGAAATCGAGCAATTATCCAGAAGAGCTAATTTATATATAACATTTGGCTCACTCATAACCGTCACCGCAGGTGTCATTTTATTCTATGTTGTCAACGACATTACACAACTTGTATCAATTAGAGCAGATACAAATAACGACGCTATTTCTAGCACTGATTGGTTTAGTTTAATTAGCCGATTTTCAATAGTGATTTTTGTGGAAATTTTTGCATTTTTCTACTTGCGATTATACAGAGAGATGATGATAAACATTAAATACTATCAGAACGAAATAACAAACATTGAAATGAAGATGTTGGCAATACATACAATAGATCAACAGAGCCTAACCAATAATGATGCAACAAATTCAATTATAAATTCACTGGCAAACTGCGAAAGAAATTTTGTTATCGATAAAGGTAAAACAACCATTGATATTGAAAGAACTAAAGTCGAGAATAGCTTCACAAACTCAGTTTTTAATAATATCCATAAGCTAACGAAATCAATCAAGCAGCCTTAAGCAACAAAGCGTGGAAATAACCTTTCCACGCTAAACTTTGAATGTAGGCTAACGCCCAATTAAGGGGTGAGCAACGCTACCACCCAACCTAAAGCATTGTACCGTAAACACTAAAATTGAAGTAGAAGCAAAAATGCCAAGCGTTGGGAATCCCTCTTAAATTGTTTGTTATAAGTCATTTTCGCGCTTTGTTTATTAGCTCGATTATGTTGTTTGGCGCAGCATCATCCGTGATTATGCCTGTAGATACGGGTCTAAAGATCGCTTGTAAAACTAAATTACGTGAGAGTGTCCTGAATTCTGTGTAACTGTCTAAACTTAAGCCTTAAAGGCTAAGGATGGACAATATGGATAAGAAAGCACTCGAAGCTTTTGCTCGTGAAGCAGCAAAGTCAATTAAGACAGAATCT
>NZ_CAWPIM010000015.1:0-28319 GCF_963888245.1 Vibrio sp. B4-6 | reverse complement strand
TCGTGCAGGTGAGAACGTTGGTGCACTTCTACGTGGTACTAAGCGTGATGAAGTAGAACGTGGTCAAGTACTAGCGAAACCAGGTTCAATCACTCCACACACTAAGTTCGAGTCAGAAGTGTATGTATTGTCTAAAGATGAAGGCGGCCGTCATACTCCGTTCTTCAAAGGCTACCGTCCACAGTTCTACTTCCGTACAACGGACGTAACAGGCGATATCTCTCTACCAGAAGGCGTAGAGATGGTAATGCCAGGTGACAACATCCAAATGGTTGTAGAGCTAATCGCTCCAATCGCGATGGATGAAGGTCTACGTTTCGCGATCCGTGAAGGCGGTCGTACAGTAGGTGCTGGTGTTGTTGCTAAAGTTATCGCTTAATTGCTGATTTAGCCGTTTAAATACGAATAGTATTTGACTAACGACTACCAAAAAGGGCATCATTTGATGCCCTTTTTCTGCACTAAATTTGGCCGTTGTCGATTTGTTGGTCGATAAAGCCAGTGCAAAGGATTTAAGATAGAGACATTTCTATCTTGATGAGTATGTATAGGTAGCTTTACCTGTGCTATGGATTTGCCCTGCAACAGCGGGGTTGTTGTCGTCTATGTTAAGACTTGTAACAGGTTGGTTTATGAAAGCAAACAATGCTGAAATTCCTGATAGCTCAAGTGCAGCAGACACATTTAAGTGGATTGTCACTTTTGCTCTGTTAGCTGCCGCTGTTGTGGGTAATTACCTGTATGGTGAAATGTCTGTAGTGCTTCGCGCTGCAGGTGTGGTTGCGCTGATTATTGTAGCACTCGGTGTTGCTGCGACAACCACAAAAGGAAAAGCGGCGATTGCGTTTGCGCGTGAATCTCGTATGGAAGTTCGCAAAGTGGTATGGCCTACACGTCAAGAAACCATGCAAACAACATTAATCGTTTTAGCTGTAAGTATCGTAATGGCTCTAGCACTTTGGGGCATCGACGGCATTATGGTTCGTCTTGTCGCTTTCGTGACTGGGGTATAGAGGGTTTAATACATGAGTGAAGCTCCTAAAAAACGCTGGTATGTAGTTCAAGCCTTCTCTGGATTTGAAGGCCGCGTAGCGCAATCGCTGCGTGAGCATATCAAGATGCACGCAATGGAAGAATTCTTCGGTGAAGTTCTTGTTCCAACCGAAGAAGTTGTTGAAATGCGTGCAGGTCAACGCCGTAAAAGTGAGCGCAAGTTCTTCCCAGGCTATGTATTGGTACAGATGCTCATGAATGATGAGTCCTGGCACTTAGTTCGTAGTGTTCCTCGTGTAATGGGTTTCATTGGTGGAACCTCCGATCGTCCTGCACCTATCACTGACAAAGAAGCCGATGCGATTCTTAATCGTCTAGAGAAAGCGAGCGAAGCTCCGCGTCCTAAGACGATGTTTGAAGCAGGTGAAGTGGTTCGTGTTAATGAAGGTCCATTTGCTGATTTCAACGGCACCGTTGAAGAAGTGGATTACGAGAAGAGCCGCATTAAAGTGTCAGTATCTATCTTTGGTCGTGCAACTCCTGTTGAACTTGAGTTTGGCCAAGTTGATAAGCTTGATTAAAAAAACACCTTTTAGGGTTGTTAAGGGCGTGAAATGTGATTATAATTTCGCGCCTTATTTACACGTCTTTATGACAAAGTAACCGGGGAGCTGATCAGCTGATTGGCGTTTGTACCCACATTTAGGAAATATCATGGCTAAGAAAGTTGAAGCTTATATCAAGTTGCAAGTTGCATCTGGTATGGCGAACCCAAGTCCACCAGTTGGTCCTGCACTAGGTCAACGTGGCGTTAACATCATGGAATTCTGTAAAGCGTTCAACGCAAGAACAGAATCAATGGAGAAAGGCTTGCCTACTCCAGTTGTTATCACTGTATACAGCGACCGTTCTTTCACGTTCGTAACTAAGACTGCTCCAGCGGCTGTTCTTCTGAAGAAAGCTGCAGGCATCAAGTCTGGTTCAGGCCGTCCAAACACTGAAAAAGTGGGCACGGTTACTGATGCTCAAATCCAAGAAATTGCAGAAGCGAAAGCGGCTGATATGACTGGTGCTGACATTGAAGCGATGAAACGTTCTATTGCGGGTACTGCTCGTTCAATGGGCTTAGTGGTAGAGGGTTAATATCATGGCAAAACTAACTAAGCGTATGCGCACTATCCGTGAGAAAGTTGACGCAACTAAAGAATACGAAATCAACGAAGCTGTAGCTCTTCTTAAAGAACTTGCAACGGCTAAATTCGTTGAGTCTGTAGACGTTGCTGTGAACCTTGGCATTGATGCTCGTAAATCTGACCAAAACGTACGTGGTGCAACTGTTCTGCCACACGGTACTGGTCGTGAAGTACGTGTTGCAGTGTTCACTCAAGGTGCAAACGCTGAAGCGGCTAAAGCTGCTGGTGCAGATTTAGTGGGTATGGAAGATCTAGCTGAGCTAGTGAAGAAAGGCGAAATGAACTTTGACGTTGTTGTTGCTTCTCCAGATGCAATGCGCGTTGTAGGTCAACTAGGTACCATTCTTGGTCCTCGCGGTCTAATGCCAAACCCTAAAGTTGGTACTGTAACTCCTAACGTTGCTGAAGCGGTTAAGAACGCTAAAGCAGGTCAGGTTCGTTACCGTAACGACAAAAACGGCATCATCCACACAACTATCGGTAAAGTTTCTTTCGAAACTAACCAACTTCAAGAGAACTTAGAAGCTCTTCTAGTTGCACTTAAGAAAGCGAAACCTTCTTCTGCTAAGGGTACTTACCTGAAGAAAGTAAGCATTTCTACTACGATGGGTGCTGGTGTTGCTGTTGATCAGAACACGCTAAACGCTCAAGCGTAATAATACATTTGATTAGGTGTGGAATTTATGTATAATTCTGCGCCTAATATTTGTGGTTGGGGCTGATTTTAGTTCTTAGAACTATGACCCAGTCTCCGTCCAAGACCGTAGGCGTTATTTGTCTGTTTGATAAATGACTTAATCGTACCTACGTAGATGGTGCCCGAACTGACAGAAAGCATAATTTATTTTTTGAATAGATAAACTTTCTTCTGGGACTGCACCGAAATAACTCTCACTGTTGTGATAATAGTGAGTGGTGTAACGACAACCAGGAGTAAATCCAAGATGGCTTTAAACCTTCAAGACAAACAAGCAATTGTTGCTGAAGTCAACGAAGCGGCCAGTGGTGCACTTTCTGCAGTTGTTGCTGACTCTCGTGGCGTTCAAGTAGGCGCGATGACTTCTCTACGTAAACAAGCTCGTGAAGCGGGTGTTTACATGAGAGTTGTTCGTAATACTCTAGCACGTCGCGCAGTGGAAGGCACAGCTTACGAATGTCTACAAGACGTATTCGTAGGTCCTACTTTGATCGCATTCTCTAACGAGCATCCAGGTGCTGCAGCGCGTCTTTTTAAAGACTTCGCAAGAGAGAACAAGCACTTTGAAATCAAAGCAGCTGCATTTGAAGGCGCATTAACTGACGCTGAACTACTAGCGACACTACCAACTTACGACGAAGCAATCGCACGCCTAATGATGTGCATGAAAGAAGCTTCTGCTGGCAAGTTGGTACGTACTATCGCTGCTGTCCGCGATCAAAAAGAAGCTGCGTAATTCGCATTGCTTTTTATTGTTTGCTAAATAAACTTATTGTTGACTTAAAAGAGAATTGTTATGTCTATTACTAACGAGCAAATCCTAGATGCAGTTGCAGAAATGTCTGTAATGCAAGTTGTTGAACTTATCTCTGCTATGGAAGAGAAGTTCGGTGTTTCTGCTGCAGCTGCAGTAGTTGCAGGCGGCCCAGCAGCAGCAGCTGTTGAAGAGCAAACTGAATTCGACGTAATCCTAACTGCTGCTGGCGCAAACAAAGTATCTGTAATCAAAGCAGTACGTGGCGCAACTGGCCTAGGTCTTAAAGAAGCTAAAGCTCTAGTTGACGGCGCTCCAGCTGCAATTAAAGAAGCAGTTTCTCAAGCAGAAGCTGACGCACTTAAGAAAGAGCTAGAAGAAGCTGGTGCGACTGTTGAAGTTAAGTAATTATTACTTAATTTCTTAGCCGCAAGGCTAATGGCTGGTGGTTTATTGACCACCGGCCTTTTTGCGCTGTAGGGTATGGGTGAATTTTCCCGCTGTTTAGACGCTTATACTCGTGCAAAAGCACACAAACTATCATTTTTGAGTGATGTTGTGTTACTACAGTAAACAGCTGTTAGTCACTGTCCTATGACCCTTTATTTTTGAATAATTGGTGGGCAGTTTGGGTCACTTATCAGCGAGCTGAGGAACCCCATGGTTTACTCTTATACCGAGAAAAAGCGCATCCGTAAGGACTTTGGTACTCGTCCACAAGTGTTGGACATTCCATACCTGCTATCGATCCAGCTCGATTCGTTCGACAAGTTTATCGAACAGGATCCTGAAGGACAATACGGTCTTGAGGCTGCTTTTCGTTCTGTATTTCCTATTCAGAGCTATAACGGCAATTCTGAGCTGCAATACGTTAGCTATCGTCTTGGTGAGCCAGTTTTTGACGTTAAAGAATGTCAAATTCGTGGTGTAACTTATTCTAAGCCACTACGCGTAAAACTACGCCTAGTGATCTTTGATAAAGACGCGCCAGCAGGTACTGTAAAAGATATTAAAGAACAAGAAGTCTACATGGGTGAAATTCCACTCATGACAGACAATGGTACCTTCGTAATTAATGGTACTGAGAGGGTTATCGTATCCCAGCTGCACCGAAGCCCAGGCGTATTCTTCGACAGCGATAAGGGTAAAACTCACTCATCAGGTAAAGTTCTTTATAACGCACGTATTATCCCTTACCGTGGTTCATGGTTAGATTTTGAGTTTGATCCAAAAGATAACCTATACGTGCGTATTGACCGTCGTCGTAAACTGCCTGCATCGATCATTCTTCGTGCACTTGGTAAATCGACAGAAGAGATCTTGGATCTGTTCTTCGAAAAAGTGAAGTTTGAAGTCAAAGACCAAACTCTTCTTATGGAGTTGGTACCTGAGCGCCTGCGTGGCGAAACAGCGTCATTTGATATTGAAGCAAATGGTACCGTTTATGTCGAAAAAGGTCGTCGTGTAACGGCTCGTCATATTCGTCAACTAGAAAAAGATAACGTTGATTTTATCGAAGTACCCGTTGAGTACATCGTAGGTAAAGTCGCTTCTAAAGATTATGTCAATGAAGCAACTGGTGAAGTCATCGTTAGCGCAAACCAAGAAATTAGCTTGGAAGCATTAGCGAATCTTTCACAAGCGGGCTATAAGAAACTTGAAGTTCTATTTACGAACGATCTTGATCATGGTCCATTTGTGTCTGAGACGCTCCGCATCGACAGTACGGTTGATCGTATTTCTGCGCTAGTAGAAATCTACCGCATGATGCGCCCTGGCGAGCCACCAACAAAAGAAGCAGCCGAATCGCTGTTTGAAAGCCTATTCTTCTCAGAAGAACGCTATGACCTATCAACAGTAGGCCGTATGAAGTTCAACAGCTCAATTGAGCGTGAAGATGCCGGCGAGCTTGGTACGCTTGACGAAACTGACATCATCGAAGTGATGAAGAAGTTGATCGCCATTCGTAACGGCATTGGCGAAGTGGACGATATCGACCACCTTGGCAACCGTCGTATTCGCTCTGTTGGTGAAATGGCTGAAAACCAATTCCGCGTAGGTCTTGTGCGTGTTGAACGTGCAGTGAAAGAGCGCTTAAGCCTTGGCGATCTTGATGCGATCATGCCTCAAGATTTGATCAATGCGAAGCCTATCTCTGCGGCCGTTAAAGAATTCTTCGGTTCTTCACAGCTTTCTCAGTTTATGGACCAGAACAACCCACTTTCAGAAGTGACGCACAAACGTCGTATTTCTGCATTGGGTCCTGGCGGTCTAACTCGTGAGCGTGCTGGCTTTGAGGTACGTGACGTACACGTAACTCACTACGGTCGTCTATGTCCGATCGAAACGCCAGAAGGTCCGAACATCGGTCTGATTAACTCATTGTCAGCATTTGCACGTTGTAACGAATACGGTTTCCTAGAAACTCCGTACCGTCGTGTTGTTGATGGTGTGGTGACTGATGAAGTTGATTACTTGTCAGCTATCCAAGAAGGTCAATTTGTTATCGCGCAGGCAAACGCCATTCTGACTGAAGAAGGTACGTTTGCAGATGAGCTGATCACAGCTCGTCAAAAAGGTGAATCTGGTCTTCACCCTCGTGAACATGTTGACTACATGGACGTTGCGACCAACCAGGTCGTATCAATCGCCGCTTCGCTTATCCCGTTCCTAGAACACGATGATGCGAACCGTGCATTGATGGGTGCGAACATGCAACGTCAAGCGGTTCCAACGTTACGCGCTGAGAAGCCGTTGGTTGGTACTGGTATCGAACGTAATGTAGCGGTTGACTCTGGTGTAACTGCCGTTGCCAAACGTGGCGGTATGGTGCAGTCAGTTGATGCGTCTCGTATCGTAGTTAAAGTTAATGAAGATGAACTTGTATCTGGTGAAGCGGGTATCGACATCTACAACCTAACTAAATACACACGTTCGAACCAAAACACATGTATTAACCAACGTCCTACTGTGATGCCAGGTGAACCTGTAGCTCGCGGTGATGTCCTTGCTGATGGTCCTTCAACAGACCTTGGTGAGCTAGCGCTTGGCCAAAACATGCGTATCGCATTCATGCCTTGGAATGGTTATAACTTCGAAGACTCGATCTTAGTATCTGAGCGCGTCGTTCAAGAAGACCGTTTCACGACTATCCACATCCAAGAACTTTCTTGTGTGGCTCGTGATACTAAGCTGGGCTCTGAAGAGATCACAGCGGATATTCCAAACGTAGGTGAATCGGCTCTGTCTAAACTAGACGAGTCAGGTATCGTTTACATTGGTGCTGAAGTTAAGGGTGGTGACATCCTAGTTGGTAAAGTAACGCCGAAAGGCGAAACTCAGCTAACTCCAGAAGAGAAGCTACTACGTGCAATCTTCGGTGAAAAAGCCTCTGATGTTAAAGATACGTCACTGCGTGTACCAAACTCTGTTTCAGGTACCATTATCGATGTTCAAGTTTTCACTCGCGATGGCGTAGAGAAAGACAAGCGTGCGCTTGAAATTGAACACATGCAGCTAAAAGAAGCGAAGAAAGACCTTACTGAAGAGTTCCAAATTCTTGAAGGTGGTCTACTAGCGCGTGTGAAAGCTGTACTGATCAATGGTGGCTATTCTGAAGCGAAGCTTGATGCGATCGATCGTAAGAAATGGCTAGAACAAACACTAGAAAACGACGAGCTACAATCTCAACTTGAACAGCTTGCTGAGCAGTGGGATGAGCTAAAAGCTGACTTCGATAAGAAGTTCGAAGCGAAACGTCGCAAAATCACTCAAGGTGATGATCTAGCGCCTGGCGTTCTGAAGATTGTTAAAGTTTACCTAGCGGTGAAACGTCGTATCCAGCCTGGTGATAAGATGGCAGGTCGTCACGGTAACAAGGGTGTAATCTCTAAGATCAACCCTGTTGAAGACATGCCTTACGATGAAAACGGTCAGCCGGTTGATATCGTATTAAACCCACTAGGTGTACCGTCACGTATGAACATAGGTCAGATCCTTGAAGTTCACTTAGGTCTGGCTGCAAAAGGTATTGGTGACAAGATCAACCAAATGGTTAAAGAACAACAAGAGCTGTCTAAGCAGCGTGAGTTCTTACAGAAGGTTTATGATCTTGGCGATACGCGTCAGAAAGTAGATATTGCTGCTCTGTCTGATGGTGATGTTCGTACTCTTGTGAACAACCTTCGTGGTGGTTTACCGATTGCAACTCCAGTATTTGATGGTGCATCAGAAGCATCGATCAAAGAACTATTAAGCCTAGCCGACCTACCAACTTCTGGTCAGCTAACACTGTTTGATGGTCGTACTGGTGATGCATTCGAGCGTCCTGTAACTGTCGGTTACATGTACATGCTCAAACTGAACCACCTTGTTGATGACAAGATGCACGCTCGTTCAACAGGTTCGTACAGCCTAGTAACTCAGCAACCACTTGGTGGTAAAGCTCAGTTCGGTGGTCAGCGTTTCGGTGAGATGGAAGTGTGGGCACTAGAAGCATACGGTGCTGCATATACACTACAAGAAATGCTTACTGTTAAGTCAGATGACGTTAACGGTCGTACGAAGATGTATAAGAACATCGTTGATGGTAACCATAGCATGGAACCTGGCATGCCAGAGTCTTTCAACGTATTGCTGAAAGAGATCCGCTCGCTAGGTATCAACATCGAGCTAGAAGACGAAGAGTAATCTTGGCGGTAAACCCTCTGGATTATCCTGGTAGAAAGGCGCTCGCCGAGCGCCTTTTAACTCCTTACAGGAGCTGATTGTGAAAGACTTATTAAACTTTCTAAAAGCACAGCATAAGACCGAAGAATTTGATGCAATCAAAATCGGTCTATCTTCACCTGACATGATTCGTTCATGGTCTTTTGGTGAAGTTAAAAAACCTGAAACGATCAACTATCGTACGTTCAAGCCTGAACGTGATGGTCTGTTCTGTGCGCGTATTTTTGGTCCAGTCAAAGACTACGAATGTCTTTGTGGTAAATATAAGCGTCTGAAACACCGTGGCGTGATCTGTGAAAAATGTGGCGTTGAAGTTACACAAACTAAAGTTCGTCGTGACCGTATGGGCCACATCGAGCTTGCATCACCGGTTGCTCACATCTGGTTCCTAAAATCGCTACCGTCTCGTATCGGTCTGCTAATGGATATCCCTCTACGTGATATCGAACGTGTTCTTTACTTCGAAATGTATGTAGTAACAGAGCCGGGTATGACGGATCTAGAAAAGAGTCAGATGCTTACTGAAGAAGAGTATCTTGACCGTCTAGAAGAGTGGGGCGATGAGTTCACGGCGAAGATGGGCGCAGAAGCGATCAAAGACCTATTGGGTTCAATGGATCTTGTCGCTGAAACAGAGATGATGCGTGAGGAGTTACAAACCACTAACTCTGAAACTAAACGCAAAAAACTGACTAAGCGTCTGAAGCTTGTTGAAGCGTTTATCAGCTCAGGTAATAACCCTGAGTGGATGATCCTGACTGTGCTTCCGGTACTTCCGCCAGATCTACGTCCTCTAGTACCACTAGATGGCGGTCGTTTTGCGACATCTGATCTGAACGATTTGTACCGCCGTGTGATCAACCGTAACAACCGTTTGAAGCGCCTTCTAGAGCTAGCAGCTCCGGACATCATCGTACGCAACGAAAAGCGTATGCTGCAAGAGTCTGTTGATGCGCTACTTGATAACGGTCGTCGCGGTCGTGCGATCACAGGTTCTAACAAGCGTCCTCTGAAATCTCTTGCTGATATGATCAAGGGTAAACAAGGTCGTTTCCGTCAGAACCTACTTGGTAAACGTGTAGACTACTCAGGCCGTTCTGTAATCACAGTAGGTCCATATTTACGTCTGCACCAGTGTGGTCTTCCTAAGAAGATGGCACTTGAGCTATTTAAACCATTTATCTACAGCAAGTTAGAAACTCGCGGCATGGCCACGACGATCAAAGCAGCTAAGAAAATGGTTGAGCGTGAAGAAGCGGTTGTTTGGGATATCCTAGACGAAGTGATTCGTGAACACCCAGTACTACTAAACCGTGCACCAACACTGCACCGTCTTGGTATTCAAGCGTTCGAACCTGTACTGATTGAAGGTAAAGCGATTCAACTGCACCCACTTGTGTGTGCGGCGTATAACGCGGACTTCGATGGTGACCAAATGGCGGTTCACGTGCCTCTAACTTTAGAAGCACAGCTTGAAGCTCGTACACTGATGATGTCGACGAACAACATTCTGTCGCCAGCATCAGGTGATCCGATCATCGTACCTTCACAGGACGTGGTCTTGGGTCTGTACTACATGACTCGCGAAAAAATCAACGCACAAGGTGAAGGTATGTACCTGGCTGGCCCTAAAGAGGCTGAGAAGGCATACCGTACTAAGACAGCGGCGCTACACGCACGCGTTAAAGTACGTATCACTGAAACCGTTGTTGATGAAGATGGTTACAGCACAACTGAGACTAAGATGGTCGATACGACTGTCGGTCGTGCCATGCTATGGCAAATCGTGCCTAAAGGCCTGCCATACAGCATCGTGAACCAGAAGCTTGGTAAGAAACAGATCTCAAATCTATTAAACGAAGCGTATCGTAAGCTTGGTTTGAAAGATACGGTCGTATTTGCTGACCAAATCATGTACACCGGTTTTGCTTATGCAGCACTGTCAGGCGTGTCAGTTGGTATCGACGACATGGTTGTACCAGCAGCGAAATACACTGAAATTGCTGAAGCTGAAGAAGAAGTACGCGAAATCCAAGAACAGTTCCAATCAGGTCTTGTTACGGCGGGTGAGCGTTACAACAAAGTTATCGATATCTGGGCGTCTACCAACGACCGTGTTGCGAAAGCGATGATGGATAACCTATCTTCTGAAACCGTGATCAACCGTGATGGTGTAGAAGAACAACAAGAATCGTTTAACAGCATCTATATGATGGCTGACTCGGGTGCTCGTGGTTCTGCTGCTCAGATTCGTCAGCTTGCAGGTATGCGTGGTCTGATGGCGCGTCCAGATGGTTCAATCATCGAAACGCCTATCACAGCAAACTTTAAAGAAGGCCTGAACGTACTACAGTACTTTATCTCTACCCACGGTGCACGTAAGGGTCTAGCCGATACAGCACTTAAAACAGCGAACTCAGGTTATCTGACTCGTCGTTTAGTAGACGTTGCACAAGACGTTGTGGTGACAGAGCATGACTGTGGCACTCAAGAAGGTGTCGACATGATGCCTCATATCGAGGGTGGTGATGTTAAAGTTTCTTTAACTGAACTGGCTCTTGGTCGTGTTGTGGCTGAGGATGTGATGAAGCCAGGCACTGAAGAAGTACTTATTCCACGTAATACTCTGATTGATGAGAAGTGGTGTCAGATTATCGATGAGAACTCTGTCGATAATATGAAAGTACGTTCAGTGGTAACCTGTGATGCGGACTTCGGCTGTTGTGCGCTATGTTACGGTCGTGACCTTGCTCGTGGTCACCTAGTGAACCAAGGTGAGGCAGTCGGTGTTATTGCTGCTCAATCTATCGGTGAGCCGGGTACACAGTTAACGATGCGTACGTTCCACATCGGTGGTGCGGCTTCTACTGCTGCGGCAGAGAACAGCATCCAAGCGAAGAACAAAGGTTCTGTGAAACTTCACAACGCTAAGTTCGTTATCAACAAAGATAAGAAGCTGGTTATCACATCTCGTGCATCAGAGCTGACTATCATTGACGAATTTGGTCGCACGAAAGAAAAACACAAACTGCCTTACGGCTCTGTGTTGAGTAAAGGTGATAACGACGCGGTTGAAGCTGGTCAAACAGTGGCTAACTGGGAAGCGCACACCATGCCAATCATCACTGAAGTGGCTGGTCGCATCCAATTCGTTGATATGATTGATGGTGTAACGGTTTCTCGCCAAACAGATGACCTAACGGGTCTATCTTCAAGCGAAGTAACCGAAGCTGCCGCTCGTCCAGCAGCAGGTAAAGATATGCGTCCAGCTATCAAACTTGTTGATGCGAAAGGTAAAGATGTCATGATCCCTGGTACTGATATGCCAGCTCAATACTTCTTACCGGGTAAAGCGATCGTTAACATCGAAGATGGTGCTGAAGTTGGTATTGGTGACACATTAGCGCGTATTCCACAAAAATCTGGCGGTAACCGAGACATCACGGGTGGTCTACCTCGCGTAGCTGACTTGTTTGAAGCTCGTCGACCAAAAGAGCCTGCGATTCTTGCTGAGCACACAGGTACTGTGAGCTTTGGTAAAGAAACCAAAGGTAAACGTCGTCTAATCATCACTCGTGAGGGTGACGAAACTTATGAAGAAATGATTCCTAAGCATCGTCAACTTAACGTGTTTGAAGGTGAAAAGATCGAACGTGGTGACGTTATTGCTGATGGTCCTGAGACTCCGCACGATATCCTACGTTTACGTGGTATCCATGCTGTAACGTCTTACATCGCTAACGAAGTTCAAGAAGTTTACCGTCTGCAAGGCGTTAAGATTAACGATAAGCACATTGAAACTATCGTTCGTCAAATGCTACGTAAGTGTACGATTACTCATGCTGGCGACTCTGAGTTCCTAGCGGGTGAGCAAGTTGAATACTCACAAGTGAAAGTTGCAAACCGTAACCTAGAAGCCGAAGGCAAACAGCCTGCTCGTTTCGAGCGTGAGCTACTAGGTATTACTAAAGCATCTCTAGCGACTGAATCGTTCATCTCTGCGGCATCGTTCCAAGAGACAACTCGCGTACTAACAGAAGCGGCTGTTTCTGGTAAACGTGATGATCTTCGCGGTCTGAAAGAAAACGTAATCGTTGGTCGTCTGATCCCAGCGGGTACAGGTTTCGCTTACCACCAAGAACGTCAAGCTAAACGTGCGGCACAGCTAAAAGGCCCGTCTGCTGAACAAGCGACAGATAACCTAGCGGCACTGCTAAACGCAGGTTTCTCTTCTGAAGAGTAATCTCAGCGCTGATTAAAAAAGGCACCTTCGGGTGCCTTTTTTGTTGCGCTTAATTAATCTACGCGAATGATTACAGCAAAATATTCAATATTAAGCACCAGGAGGGATAGCCAAGCTGTCCGCGATAAGTTGAATCAAACTATCTTCCACTCCAAAACGCACCTCAATAATTTCACCAATTAGCGAAAGGTCGTTGTCAAAGTTTTCGAGATCATCCTCATCACTCACTGCCGCGTATTTATCTGTAAAATTGAGTAACGGCTCGGTAGTAACAATAATTTTTCCATAAGTCTGATTAATTTCATCGGTGGCTTCAAAGCCAGTTGCACGCCACCTATCCATCACCATATCGTAGATTTTGAAGTGACCTTCGGAAATATAATCGACCAGTTGCTGGCAAAAACGTTGCAGCTCTTCTGGCGAGGGAAGCCCGTTAACATTCGTTTTGGCGGTGCAAGGTTGCAGCGCGGCTAATTTGCAATACTCTACAATTAAGGTTTGTCGCGTGTTTAACCAGTGATCAATAACGTCACTGTAACCGCCCCATTGCTCTTGTGTGCGTTTTAGTTTTTTTAGCATGACCATGCCCTCATGATCGGGTCACAAAGCTGGTGACCGTTTCCTTTGCGTAGGGTTGCACTTCGTAGATACAACTCATTGTCCTTACTAGAATTTATAGAACTAAATTTGGAACGTTACAAATTCTGGTATGAATTTAGATTGCCAGTAAAATGGGGTAACTGCAAGAAGAGAGGTCGCAACATGTTGAAAAATAGTGATACAAAAATCGCTTATTGGTGTGTAGTTTCCGGAAGTGAGATCTGGACCATAAATGGTGAGTTACCGCTAGGATCTGCGGGTGAATATTCCCTGCCTTTAGAAAAAGCGGTGGTGGTAGATAGTTGTGATGGTTACCCAGTGATGTGGGTCAATGATGCCGATCTTGATGGCGAGCGAGAAATGACTTCATTACGCGAATTGTTGCATCTCAAACCAGAACTGTTTTTGGCGATCAGCAAAGCGCTTCAATATGGTCACATGAGTCAAACGTTACGTTTTTGTCCACAATGTGGTGGGCGAAATTACCTAAACCATAACCAATTGGCGATGCAATGTTCTGAGTGTCGAACGTTACATTATCCGCGTATCTTTCCTTGCATTATTGTCGCGGTACGAAATCAGGATAAAATTTTATTGGCCCAGCACCCAAGGCATCGTAACGGCATGTATACCGTCATTGCTGGTTTTCTGGAGGTCGGGGAGACGTTAGAGCAGTGCGTGGCACGTGAAGTGCTTGAAGAAACGGGGATTCATGTGAAAAATATTCACTATTTTGGTAGCCAGCCTTGGGCATTTCCATCGAGTATGATGATGGGCTTTGTGGCGGAATATGACTCTGGCACGATAAAACCCGACTATAGTGAATTGAGTGATGCGCAATGGTTTTCAGCAAGTGCTTTGCCTCCTGTTGCGCCCGAAGGGACGATAGCCAGAGCATTAATAGAGCACACGTTAAGCGAAATCGAGAAAGATTCACTGCAGCATTGCTAAAAAAAACCCTCCGGTGAAGGAGGGGGTAAGTAAGATGTCGTTATGAGATGCCGAGTACAGAGTACTCAGTTTATAATTATAGTTTTCGCTAGCGAACAAATTTTTAACACCGTTAAAGGTTGCTTGCAAATTAACCATTGATTTAAAAGTTAATAACATGATCTCGCTTGCAAAGCACACCGTTTTTGGCGCTTATTCAGTGCTAGAATAACGCCACAAAAAATAACAAGCTTTAAATTGGAAGACGGAATGACTGAATTAAAAAATGATCGCTACTTGCGTGCACTGTTAAAACAACCTGTCGATTGCACCCCTGTATGGATGATGCGCCAAGCAGGACGTTACCTGCCAGAGTATCGCGCAACGCGTGCCGAAGCAGGCGATTTTATGGCGCTGTGTAAAAATGCTGAGCTAGCTTCTGAAGTGACATTACAGCCATTACGTCGCTTTCCATTAGATGCCGCTATTTTATTTTCTGATATTTTAACCATTCCTGACGCCATGGGATTGGGTTTGTATTTTGAAGCGGGAGAAGGGCCAAAGTTTGAACGCCCGATCACTTGTAAAGCCGATGTCGATAAAATTGGCTTACCGGATCCGGAAGGCGAACTGCAATATGTGATGAATGCCGTACGCCAGATCCGCAAAGATCTACAAGGTGAAGTTCCATTGATCGGTTTTTCAGGCAGCCCATGGACACTCGCGACTTATATGGTGGAAGGTGGCAGCTCAAAAGCCTTCACTAAGATCAAAAAAATGATGTACGCCGATCCTAGCGTGCTGCACGCCTTGCTCGATAAACTGGCAGACAGTGTTATTGAATACCTCAACGCACAAATCAAAGCGGGTGTTCAGTCTGTTATGATCTTTGATACTTGGGGCGGAGTACTGACGCCGCGCGACTACAACCTCTTTTCACTACAGTATATGCACAAAATTGTGGATGGTTTAATTCGTGAAAATGAAGGTCGCCGCGTACCCGTCACTCTGTTTACCAAAAACGGTGGCATGTGGCTGGAGCAGATTGCTGCAACGGGTTGTGATGCTGTAGGGCTTGATTGGACCATCAATATTGCCGATGCCAAAGCGCGTATCGGTGACAAAGTGGCGCTGCAAGGCAATATGGACCCTTCCATGCTTTATGCTCCGCATGATCGTATTCGCCAAGAAGTGGCGACCATTCTTGAAGGGTTCGGCCATGGTGGAACGGGCCATGTCTTTAACCTCGGACACGGTATCCATTTAGATGTGCCACCGGAAAATGCGGGCATATTTGTTGATGCGGTGCACGCCTTGTCTAAACCGTACCATCAATAATAGGTTTGCGGTGCCTTATCGCCGATAATGCACCGTTTCTCACTCTCATCCTGTTATTTGATAGGAGCAGGTTCACAGAGGTAAAGAGGTAATCAGACAAGATGAAGACCAAAGATAAGATCGTTTATGCTGCATTAGCGCTGTTTAATGAACATGGTGAAAGAACGGTGACCACTAACCATATCGCAGCACATATCGAAATCAGCCCAGGTAATTTGTATTATCACTTTCGTAATAAACAAGAAATTGTTCGTGATATTTTTGCTCTCTATTCAGCAGAGTTACTCGAACGTTTTCAGCCGATTTCGGCACAGCGCGAAAGCTTAACTCTGTTAAAGCATTATCTTGATTCGATCTTCACTTTGATGTGGAAATACCGTTTTTTCTATGCCAATTTACCGGAAATCCTGCAGCGTGATGAAGTACTACATGGTGAGTACATTCAAGTACAAGAAAAGCTGCAAACTAATCTCATTAATATTATGCACGCTTTTGTTGAGCTGAAATTGCTGTCTGTCGGAAAAGAAGATATGCAATCTTTAGTGACCACTCTCCATATGACGGCCTCGTGTTGGTTGAGTTATCAGTCAGCGATGTTTTCCAAAACGCAGATCACCGAGCAAGTGATTCATCAAGGCATGCTACAGATGATCGCAGTCGTTAAACCCAAAGCAACGGAACAAGGTCTTGAACAGCTTCTATTATTAGAGGAAGGTGTGCGGGCGATGCACGCATCATAATCTGTGCTTAGTTATAACCTTTGAGTATTGTTCTTAATCCTTTGAAGCTGTTAGCTTCTTAGCTATACATCTCTAAGGGTGGTGTTGATATGCACTATGACGTTTTTAACGGTGATGCTGATGGCATCATCTCTCTTCTTCAGCTGCGGCTTGCTTACCCTCGCACGACGACCCTAGTTACTGGGGTTAAGCGTGATATCAAATTGCTCCAGCGTCTTAATCTTCAATCCCGAGATAGTCTGACCGTGTTAGATATTTCGATGGAGAAGAATCAGCAACCTTTACAGCAGGCTCTTGCGGCGGGGGTGACGGTGTTTTATGCCGATCATCACTATGCAGGCTCAGTTCCCGAGACTCCGCTGCTTGACGCCCATATTGATTTGGACCCTAATACTTGTACGGCATTAATTATTGATCAGTGGTTAGGTGGTCCGTTCCATGAGTGGGCGATTGTGGCAGCTTATGGCGATAATTTGATTGCTAAAGCGGATACTTTAGCGCGCAACGCGGGGCTAACTACCACTCAAGCCGAACAACTAAAAAACTTAGGCACCTTGATTAACTATAACGGTTATGGAGAGACGATAGAGCAGCTTCATTATCACCCCGCTGATTTGTACCAAGCCTTGCTAGTTTATCCTTCACCGTTTGATTTAATGAAGGATGACAACTCCCCTTTTTATCATTTGCAGCACGCTTATGAGCAAGATATGCAGCTCGCTCAGTCGTTAGAGCCTATCTATAAAAGTGCCTGTTTGAGCGTGTACGAGCTGCCAGATTGTGCATCATCACAGCGAGTGAGTGGTGTGTTTAGTAATTGGCTAGCCAATCAAGCACCCGCCGCGGCACATATGGTTTTAACGGTAAATTCATCGGGTGGTTATACCGTTTCGCTACGTGCTCCATTAGCCAATAAACAGGGAGCGGGTAGGTTATGCAGCGCCTTTGCAACCGGAGGCGGGCGAGAAGCAGCGGCGGGTATTAATTCGTTGGATAAAAGACAATTGACCCAATTCATTACTCAAGTAGAAGCGTACTATTCATCACACTAACGCTCGCCCGGATTAACTGGGTGATGAATGTGTTTTGCTAGCGACTGAGCCAGCGTGTTGGGTCTTCGGCTTTACTGTTGCGACGAATTTCGAAATAGAGCGCTGGCTGAGATTGACCGCCAGTGTCGCCCGCTAAAGCAATGGTTTCACCAGCGGTGACTTTATCGCCCTCTTTTTTGAGCAAACTTTGGTTAAAGCCGTATAAGGTCATATCGCCTTTGCCATGATCGAGCAAAACCACCAGCCCATAACCACGTAGATATTCAGCAAACACGACCGTGCCAGAATAAACCGCTTTGACGTTTTGACCATAATTGGCGTCAATGACCAGACCTTTCCAATCAATTTGTCCACTTTGACGTGTACCAAAAGCATGCAGGATTTTGCCTTTGACTGGCCAAGGTAGCTTGCCTTTTTGCGGCGCTAACCCATCCATTAGCACAGCGTTACGTTTTGCTGCTTTGGCGATTTCCGCTTGTAATCGCGTTTCATTGCGTTGCAATTCAGCTAAGTAGACTTTATCACCGGAAATGCTTTTTTGAATTTTACCCACTGTACTGCGTCGTTCTGACTGCGTTTTTGCTAATGTAGCGCGCTTTTGGGTCTGCTGTTCTAATAGAGAGGCGATTTGGTCTCGTTCAAGTCGCAGCTGTTTTTCACTTTCATTGAGTTCTTTTTGCGTAAGTTCAAGCTGTTGGATGGTTTGGCTGCGTGCCTTAGCTAAGTGTTGGTAATACTGGCTGATGCGATCTTCTTCCACGCCATTATTGAGTATGTTAGATGAGGCCGTCGCTCGCTGAGTGGCGTAATAGGTTTTGATCAGTTGAGCTAATTTGGCAGTTTGCTGTGTTTGTTGTGTTTCTAAGGCCGTGATCTTTTGTTTGAGTTTAGCGATATTAGCGTTAGCCACTACCAATTCTGATTTGGTGTTTTTGATCTGATTTTCTAGACTTGAAATGCCTACTTCTTGCTTTTTAAGCGCATTTTGCAACGAATCGAGCTCTTTTTGTCGATTATTTAACGCTTGCTGCTGACGAGAAATTTCGCCTTTCACCCCTTTTAGCTCTTGTTGTGTGGCAGCCATTAACGGTGAGCTGGAGAGGCAAGCTAGCCCTAACACCATCACTAGGCTAAGTGCATGCCACCAAGTCGTTATAGTAATTAGGTGTGGTGAAGGCTTGTTTCTCATCCGTTTTCAAGTCTCTATCGACAAATTAGTGAGTCAGTATACTCAAAGCCATC
This sequence comes from Vibrio sp. B4-6, assembly GCF_963888245.1. NCBI lineage: Bacteria > Pseudomonadati > Pseudomonadota > Gammaproteobacteria > Vibrionales > Vibrionaceae > Vibrio > Vibrio sp. B4-6. The sequence goes on along the minus strand of NZ_CAWPIM010000015.1, from coordinate 9,809 downwards.
CGCGAGGCGAAAGCCCTATGTCAAAACTTGCAATCAAATCGAGTTCTTGGACGAAAAAAAGCCTCGATATTTATCGAGGCTCAACATCACGTGGTTGGTGAGTTATTTAAACAACACTTGACCAGACATTTCTGCCGGGATGTCCATGTTCGATAGAGCAAGCATCGTTGGTGCTAGGTCAGAAAGCTTACCACCATCTTTTAGCTTAAGATCTTTGCTACCGACGTAGATAAGCGGCACTGGCAGATTGGTATGAGCAGTATGAATGCCCCCTGTTTCTGGGTTCACCATCATTTCTGCATTGCCGTGGTCTGCTGTGATCAGTAACTGGCCATCGACTTCTTTAATCGCTTCAACCACTTTTCCGATACACTCATCAAGCGCTTCGCATGCTTTCACGGCCGCTTCGTAAATACCAGTATGACCAACCATATCGCCGTTCGGGTAGTTACAGATAATCGCATCGTATTTACCTGATTTGATTGCCGCAACGAGTTTTTCAGTCAGTTCAGGCGCGCTCATTTCCGGTTGCAGATCGTAAGTTGCCACTTTAGGTGAAGCAACCAATTGGCGCTCTTCGCCTGGGAATTCGTTCTCAACACCACCGTTAAAGAAGAAGGTGACGTGCGCGTATTTTTCTGTTTCAGAGATGCGCAACTGAGTTTTACCCGCCTTTGATAGCCACTCACCGTAGGTGTTTTCTAGTGATGCTGGTGGAAATGCGCACAGCAGAGGAATGTCGGCGGCGTATTGGGTTAGCATCACAAAATCAATTGCTGGGAACTTTGCACGTTCAAACCCGTTGAAATCTGGTATGAAGGCACGAGTAATTTCACGTGCACGGTCGGCGCGGTAGTTCATGAAAATCACGGCGTCGCCATCTTCAATCGCAGCAGAGTCTTGGCCTTCAGCTTTGATTTCTGTCGCTTTAACAAATTCATCATTTTCTTCACGTGCGTAAGCGGCTTCAAGGCCTGCCACGGCGGAATCAAAAGTAAATTCTGCTTTGGCTTCAACCAATAGGTCGTAAGCTTTTTGTACGCGTTCCCAGTTGTTATCGCGATCCATGGCGTAGTAACGACCAATCAGTGAGGCGATACGACCTTTACCTAATTTAGAAAATAGGTCTTGGAAGCGTTGCAATGAGGCTTCGGCACTGCGTGGTGGCGTATCACGGCCATCAAGGAAGCAGTGGAGGTAGATTTTCTCAGCGCCACGGGCAGCAGCCATTTCAACGGCAGCGTAGATATGATCTTCATGCGAGTGAACACCACCTGGCGACATTAGCCCCAATAGGTGAACCGCTTTGCCCGCTTTGATTGCTTTATCCATCGCGTTGACTAACACTTCGTTTTGTTGGAATTCACCATCAAGAATTGATTTAGTAATGCGTGTCAGGTCTTGGTAAACAATACGACCAGCACCGATATTGGTGTGACCGACTTCTGAGTTACCCATTTGACCATCCGGTAAACCTACATCCATACCAGAAGCAGAAATCAGAGTGTTTGGGTTGTTTGCAATTAAGCTATCCATGACTGGAGTATGTGCATTGCTGATTGCGTTGTGTGCGTTATCTTCACGGTAACCCCAACCGTCAAGAATTACTAAAGCCATTGGCTTCTTAGCTGACATAGTTATGACCTCGTCAAATTCAAAGTAACTTAAACAGAAATTAGCGTAATTTTACTACACTTTGAAGCGATTGCAGTAGGTTAAGATCAATGATTCTCCCTATCAATGCCTATAAAGGTAGCCTATTGATCAACATCGGTGCCTTTTTAGCGCCATTTAATAAACTAAAATTCCCGTCCCAAGCACGGCAAACAGTGCGCCGCACCAAGCGAAGCGGTTGGGCCGCTGTTTGGTATACATCCATAAAATAGGCAACAACATGATGGGCGTGGTTGAGGAGAGCAGGGCCACCATACCCACGTTGCCTTCACGCAGTGCGTAGAGAATTAACGTCATTCCGACCGCCATCGCAAGAAAACCGTTGATGGCAGTAATGGTAAAAATGGGCAGCGTAATGGCTTGAGTGGCGCGTGCTAATTTTGCACCAGTAGCCAACAGTAAGCAGTGTGCGGTGAAAGCGGTGAGCATTCGAATCGAGGAAGCGGCGATGGGGTCGATCCCCGTTTGCATCACAGGTTTGGCGATGATCCCACCCAATGCTTGGCATAGAGCCGCGATAAGGCCAAGTGCAATGCCAACCCATACTCGGCCTTTAATTGCTTCCAATGCATTATGATTTTGCCCTCGGCGGCCAAAAAAGATGGCCGTTAGAACGCCTGAAAAGACAAAAGTCGCGCCCACTAGCTCGGCATGGCTCATGCTTTCGCTGAATAAAAAATAGCCGAGAATGGCCGAAAAAACGGCATGGCAAGAAAAGAGCAAACCCGCTTGTCTTGGCCCCATGCGATTTAAACACGCAAACAGCGCCGTATCGCCAATGAATATGCCAATCAACCCCGAATACATCATGGGTGTTACCATCTCGCTGTTTACCGTTGCCCAGCCGCCAGTTGCCAACGCCATGCTCACTAAAATGAGAGAAGTACAGCCCATCCGCCAACGGCTATAAGCAAAGGTTCCTAAATGGCGAGCGGGAGTAACAGACAGTAAACTGGCTACTGCCCAAAGAAACGCGGCAGCAAGCGCGAGCCATTCGTAGCCCATGTAAACATCCTTGAACGAGGGAAGGATCTCAATATGCCTTAAGCGCTAGGGGAAAACAAAGGGAATTTATGGGCTTGCCTCAATGTGATTAAAAGAGGCAAGCCAAGAGGATTTATACTTTGAAGCGGCGAATATCGTTACGCATGGCTTCTGCCGATAAATGCATTTCATGAGCGCTGTGGCTGCTCTGCTGAGTTTGGCTTGCAAGGTCATCAGAAGCGTCTTTGATACCTTGTGTATTGCGGCTAATGTCTTCGCTGACGGCTCGCTGCTCTTCAGCGGCACTGGCAATTTGCAAGGCCATATCATTGATCTCGGTAATGGCTTGCGTGATCCGCACTAAACTGTCGTGAGCTTGTTCGGCATAGTCAACACTGTGGTCGGCCAGTTTGGTGCTGGCTTCCATATTCTCGACCGCATGTTGAGTATTGCGCTGCAAGGTTTCTATCATGGTGCGGATCTCTTCCGTTGAACCATGTGTACGTTGGCTGAGCACACGAACTTCGTCGGCTACCACAGCAAAACCACGGCCTTGGTCACCTGCGCGGGCCGCTTCAATCGCTGCGTTGAGTGCTAACAGATTGGTTTGTTCGGCAATACTTTGAATGGTGGATAGGATCTGGTTGATACTTTGAGCATTGCTCTCCAACTCTCGGATCACTTTGGCCGCACTATCGACCTGATTGGCTAAGTGAGTAATGGAATCTCGATTCTTTTTGATAACCGCCTGCCCGTCATCACAAGCTGAGGCCGATGCTTGTGACGCGCTAGCGGTCAGTTCGGCATGGCTAGCCACCTCAGCGGCGGTAGCCGACATCTCGTGAATCGCGGTGGCTATTTGGTTGACATCATTTTGTTGGTGCTCAACTCGCATGGAAGCTTGAGCAGAAAGGTCATTGGCATCTTGTGCTTGCTGGGAAAGTTGTTGGCTACGGCTGACGATCCCTTTCAGCATCTCCTGCATTTGACTTAAAAAGAGATTCACTTTCTCGGCCAATTCACCGATTTCATCCATGCGTCGAATGTCGATGCGTTGGGTGAGGTCGCCTTCTCCTTGCGCTAATTGCGCTAAAGCGTTCGACAATACCTGCAGTGGTTGCAGTAAGCGGGTTACAACCCAAGTGCTGATGCTGGCGATAATAATGTAGAGCACTAAAGAGGCAATGGCGGTAAAGGTGATCTGCTCAGAAACCGAGGCGTAGGCCATCTCTTTATCCACCACAATGCCCAGTAACCAATCGGTATTAGGTATTTGTGAGACGTAAATCAACTTGTTGCCTTGCTTTGGCCAAACAATAGTATCAACGCGATTCTCTTTAGCTAAGCTGGCCATGTGCTGAGAATCCAATTCACTGTTTAAATTGGTTAAAGGTTTTTGGCTTAAAGCTTCATCTTGGTAGGCAACAATGTTGTTATTACCATCAACTAGAAACGCAAAACCTTGATTGTTCAATTTAACATTCAGCACTTCTTTAATGAGATTGGTTACGGTTAAATCGGCGGCGAGTACGCCTTGTTTTTGACCTTTAAAAGCTTTGGCGAAGCTGACCACGATGCTGCCATCAAAATCTTGGTAGGGTTCGGTAATTATAAGCCCTGATTGTGCCATTGCATCTTTATACCAAGGGCGCGTTCTTGGATCATAATCATTTGGCCAATCTTCGGTTTTATCACCATAAGCAATGCTGCCATCACTAAAACCAGCATAAACAGAAAGAAAATCACCGCTCTTTTTAGTCACCAGCAACGCTTGGTCAGCATTGTTATTATTGGCAATAAAAGGTTCATTGGCCAACATCATATTGCTGCGGATCCCAAGCCAATCACTGATGTAATGGCGAGTAGCAAGACTGGTATTTTCCATTTCACTATTAATGGCATAGGTCGTTTCTTGCTGTAATTGACTTACGGAGATCCAAGCTTGGACGCCACTGACGATTGCGATGATGATGGCGATAGCGACTTGAATTTTAAATTTGATGGTATGTCTCATGGGTTATGTCCCTAGAACGGTTTGACAACCGCGTGTCGATAGCTCAGATCAGGAAAAGATGAATTAACGGCTCCTACGCTTAGTTGCAGCGAAATGATGAAGTCGTTTCATATTTCTTCAGATAAATGAATAAGTAAATCAGAGTAATCCTACGAGAATGTAGCTTTGATTAATATGATCGTGCTCGATTATTGTTCATCTCGTTGATTTGCTTTTACTTAGTTTTAGGCTGGAATGATTCATCTTGCGACCTGCATTCAGTCTTGACGCTCAATGCAAGTCGCAGTCACCAAAGGTTAGGTCAGTAATAGCGCGGCAGTATAGACAATGCACAAGCCAACAACGCCAATAATCAGACCTGTTTTGGCCATGTCTTTACTCTCAATAAGCCCCGTAGAATAGGCCAGTGAGTTCGGCGGTGTTGAGACAGGTAAAATCATACCCAGTGAGGCAGAAAAGGCGACAACCACTAACAAACTTTGTATACCACCAATACTGGCCAAGCTTTCCATGGATGTGCCAATCGCGGCAGCGATCGGCATGAGTAAGTTAGCGGTCGCGGTATTGGACATGAAGTTTGCCATGATCCAACAAACGAGCGACAGGGTGATGATGACCGAGATAGGCGATAGAGAACTGTAATCAATCGCGTGAGCTAATGCTGAAGCGAGCCCTGTTTTATCTAGCCCAATTCCAATCGCTATCCCGCCAGCCACTAGCCACAAGACGTCCCAGTTGATCTGTTTCAGTTCCTCTTTGCCCATAATGCCGGTAAGTGTAAAAACCGCCAAAGGAATAATAGATACCACATAGGTGTTCATGCCGTGTAGAGAGGTGGTCATCCACAGCACTATGGTGGCGGCAAAAGTAATGTAGACCACGATTGCACGCCAATTTTTTTGGAATGTTCCGTTTAGTTTCAGCACCATCTGTTTTTCTGAAGAGGGAAATAGTTTTTGTAGCAAAAACCAAGCTAACGTGAGCTGAATAATCACAAACGGCAAGCCCATCATCATCCAAGAAAAGAAATCAATGCTATTGCTTCCGGTGAGATATTGCAGCGCGATCGCATTGGGTGGCGTACCGATAGGCGTGGCAATACCACCTGTGTTCGCTGCAATCGGAATGCAGAGCACTAAGGCTTTGATGCCTAAATCCCCTTTTGGAGCTGAAGCGACGATCGGCCCGAGCAGCGCCAGCATCATCACAGTAGTCGCGGTATTGGACATAAACATAGAAAATACCGCAGTGATCAACATTAGCCCCAGCATAATAAAGCGGGGTTGAGTACCAAAAGGTTTGAGTAACACTCGGGCTAAGTTGTTGTCCAGTTCATATTTAGAAGCAGCAATCGCCAGTGCAAAGCCGCCCATGAACAAGATAATAATCGGTGAAGAGAAAGCGCTGAAAATATCGGTGTACTTCATTAACTCGCCGATATCATGCCCAGCGGGTGGCGAACGAAAGAGATGCAAGCCTTTATCTGAAATCATCACCAATTCGAGCGCAATGATCAAAATGGAGGTGGCAAATACAGGAACTGGCTCCAATACCCAAAGCAGAGCAGCCAATAAAAAAATAGCCAGTAATCGATGTTGAATTAAGGTTAAGTCATCAATCGGTATTGCATCAATGGGCATCAGTAAAACACCGATGGGCAGCAAAAAGCAGATCGCAAGCTTTATCAGCATTCCCGTATTCATGGTAGGCATATCACATGACCTTCATTAGGTTAACTTGAAGTAACTAGCGTAAATGATATGTGAATGAAGGTCTTAGACGCGGCTTGAAATTTTGAGTTTTAGCTAAGGAATATGCAGCAGCTTTGTTTTTTATCAATAAAGAAAAAAAGCGAAATATCTAGAGGCGTTAGCTCTGAACATGCAGAGCTAACGCATTCGGCAGGGAACATTAAGAGATGGCGATTAACGTTGCTGTGCGTATGGAGTACCCATAACCGTTGTAGCATTGTGTTGCATAGACTCATCAAAGCGAATTTTATCTTTTGCAAACAGGTTGATCACCGTTGAGCCTAGCTTAAAACGACCCATCTCTTGTCCTTTTTTCAGTACAACAGAGGTATTGCCTTGGGCTGGATAATCCCAGCGATAAACGGTATTGCCGCGCGGAGGCGTGACGGTACCTGACCAAACTAGCTCAATACTGCCAACAATGGTCGCTCCGACAAGCACTTGTGCCATTGGGCCAAACTCAGTATCAAAAATACACACCACGCGCTCATTACGAGCAAACAGGTTCGGTACATTTTCGGCGGTTAGTGGGTTAACCGAGAAAAGATCGCCCGGAACATAAATCATTTGACGTAACACGCCATCGCAAGGCATGTGTACGCGGTGGTAGTCGCGAGGTGATAAATAAAGCGTGGCAAATTCGCCATCTTCAAACTCTTGCGCCAGCTTTGCATCACCACCGAGCAATTCTACCGCTGTAAAATGGTGACCTTTCGCTTGGATCAGCTTGCCATCTTGAATCGGCCCGAATTGACTAACGCAAGCATCGGCCGGATGGGTGATTAAGCTATCACCGTCACTGATTGGCCGAGCATCGGCTTTCAATTCACGAACAAAGAATTCATTGAATGTTTTGAAATGGCTAGGATCTGAATGCAGAGCTTCATCCATGTTGACATTATATTGTTTAATAAACCAACGAATGACTGCAGTGGTTAGACCGCCAGCTTTCGCTGATGCGAGTTTACCCATCAGGCGTGTTAAGCCATGTTGTGGGATCCAGTATTGCAGTCCAACTTTAATTTTATCCATTGTCTCTGATTCCAATGTTAACTGTATGTTCTTCACTTTGGGCGCGAGATGTTACTGAAAAACTCTCACCATGTCAGCAGTTAGTCACCATTGCTTACGGATTATTCGATGGCGACAGATAAAAAATTTATCGATCAAGTTTGCGGACATTTGCCGGGGTAAAACTCGATGCTATTTATAAATCCGCTTTTTTGTTACGCGAATATTGGCGGTTAGCTTTGTTTTCCGACATGCTTTCTAAAATTCGGTGGTAGTTCTCAAAGCGCGTGTTACTAATATCACCTTTTTCCACGGCTTCACGTAGTAAGCAACCCGGATCGTCAGCGTGTTTACAGTCTCTAAACTTACAGCCGCCTAAGAAGGGACGAAATTCGACAAAGGCTTCGGTGATCGCTTCAGCTTCCAAATGCCATAAACCAAATTCACGCACTCCCGGCGAGTCGATCAAATCACCGCCTGTAGGGATATGATACAAGCGAGCCGCAGTGGTGGTATGTTGACCAAGTCCAGATGCTTGAGAAACTTCACCTTCTTCAATTTCATCTTCCAAATTTGGCATTAATGCGTTCACTAGGCTGGATTTACCAACGCCAGATTGACCAACAAATATGTTGATCCGTCCGCCAAGTTCCGCTTCTAACTCAGCAATCCCTTCACCGTTTTTTTTGCTGACAAAAAGCACTTTGTAGCCAATGCGTTCGTACACACGTAACGACTCTTGATATTGGTTACGCAATTCATCGCTGAGTAAATCAATCTTATTCAGTACCACTAGCGGCGCAATATTCACGGTTTCTGAAGCGATCAAATAACGGTCGATGATATTGAGTGACAGTTCCGGCAGTACGGATGACACAATGACCATCTGATCAATGTTTGCCGCTACTGGTTTCAAACCGTCGTAATAATCTGGACGAGTCAGAACCGATTTGCGCGGTTCAACCGCTTCGACAACGCCAGAGATACCCGCCATCGATTCGAGTCCAGGTCGCCAAATAACACGATCTCCTGAGACCAGCGTTTCAATGCCTCGGCGTAAATTACAGCGGTGGATGGTGTGAGTCTCTAAATCTTCAACATCGGCATGTTGGCCAAAACGAGTAATCACTAACCCAGTTTTTGCGGTGCCGAGCATGGCTTCATCCCACGAAACTGTGTCCTCTTTTTTGAGTCGTTTACTCTGATTATTACGAACGCGTCGTACTTGACCTTTCGTCAGCTTCTTTTTCTTTGCCACGATTATCTACTTCATGATTATGATACGTTTTGATCCAACGTTGAGATTTTACTCAAAATCATACCGTTTGGATCCAATGTCCAAAGGTATCTTGGGGATCTGAATTTGGGTATAGTACCTTTTTTATCTGCAAACCAATATAGGCAACGTATTTATGTCTTTTAGCGATCAAAACTTGATTTGGGTTGATCTTGAGATGACAGGCTTAGACCCTGAAACTCACAAAATTATCGAGATTGCCACCATTGTGACTGATAGTGAGTTGAACATTTTGGCTGAAGGCCCAGTGTTGGCTGTTCATCAATCAGAAGCTGAATTGGCTAAAATGGATGAATGGTGCACCACCACACATACCAAAAGCGGTTTGGTCGAGCGAGTACGTCATGACTCAGTGACACAACAAGAAGCGGTTGAACAGACCATTACGTTTTTGGAAAAGTGGGTGCCTAAAGGTAAATCTCCGATTTGTGGCAACAGTATTGGGCAAGATCGCCGCTTTCTTTATAAACATATGCCTGAGCTGGAAGCCTACTTCCATTACCGTTATGTGGATGTCAGTACGCTAAAAGAGCTGACTCGCCGTTGGAAGCCAGAAGTATTGGATGGCTTTTCTAAGCAAGGTAGCCACCTGGCTTTAGATGATATTCGTGAGTCTATTGCTGAGCTTCAGTACTACCGTAAGACCATATTCAGTATTTAATTTTCAGAACGGCATTTTTTGCTGATGGCGTGTTAACCAGTTTTTGTGATTAATACGCCATATTTGCGTTCTTTTTCGTCAAAAAAAAAAAAAAAAGATTTTTTTCCAGTAAGGGCTTGCATCATAAGAAAATGCTCTTATAATTCGCAGCCCTGAACAACGGAAACGTTGTGAATGCGACACTAGCTCAGTTGGTAGAGCGCAACCTTGCCAAGGTTGAGGTCACGAGTTCGAACCTCGTGTGTCGCTCCACTTTTTTTGTTAGAAAGTGAACAGGTTTAAGTTTTCATCGTACTTAACGGTGACACAATACGGACGCGGGGTGGAGCAGCTTGGTAGCTCGTCGGGCTCATAACCCGAAGGTCGTTGGTTCAAATCCAGCCCCCGCAACCAAATTTAGATTAAGCGTAAATACGA
>NZ_CAWPIM010000014.1:0-34599 GCF_963888245.1 Vibrio sp. B4-6 | reverse complement strand
TTCCGAACGCTGATTTCGGAGTTCGCTTAAAAGTGTTCGGATAATCGCGGAATGTACGTTCGGATTAAACCGAAATAGGTGTTCGGGTCATACCGAAATGGCTGTTCGGAATGCTCCGAAATACGCAAATAGGACCATCTTTCCAATAGATGCTTTCAACCATTACATCGCCTTTCTCATTAATCCAGCGAAATAATCCTTCATCAGAAACAGACCAACCTAGGTAAAAGCCAATAGACGGATTTAACGCTAACCATTTAAAACCACCATGATCAATGTGAGCACCGGAACCATAAATCACCAACGATGGTTCATCAGTAAAAGTTATTTTGGGGTAATCGCTTGCAGACCAATGCATCATACTTGGGAACAAAGCTGAAGGTGAGGAAACTTCTACATCGTCATTCCATTCAGGATGACAGACTGTAGACATGCGAACCTCCGACGGTATATCCCAGTCTAACCAGCTCCAGGTTGTAAGTTCTCCAATAATTTGTTTTTCAGTTTCTATACGATCAACAAATTGTGTAATACCTTGTTCAATATCTCCCAACCATTCATCGTGGTTATGAGATATGTCTCGATCTTTTGCTTTCGGTACAACAATACACTCAGGTCTAATAGTGGGTTCAAGACCCAATAACAATTCATCACTACGTTTGAAAATATCTTGCAGAAAATCAACTTCTTGAGGAGATATTCGCCCTGCATCCAATAACTCGCATACCACATGAGAGAGTGCTAGCTTTGCCACTTTTGGTCTCAGTCGGTGGTAGGTCAGCTTGAGTCCAATCCCTTCCAACCAGTTTCTATAAATTTCCTCAGCCTGCTTATTCCATTCATTCTCTGGAATCAAAGTTTTCATTAGCTCACAAACTCTATAGGCTAAATTCTCAAACGGTACGTTTGACATATCAGCTACAAGCTTAGCTTCAGTCACCAAAGGCCTAAGCAACTCAATTGGATCATCAACATCAGGAAGTGTTTCCCCAGGTCGGAGAGCTGAAAAAGGAATAGCTTCCTTTTTATTATTTATTTCTGGTAACTCCAATTCGTATATAAAAGGTAACTTTGATCGTTCATGTGGAGGTAACCTACCTTCGATTTCTAGCCTACTAGACAAATCCAAGGCAATCATCCTCAAACTAAAGTCTGCCGACGCACAGAGTGAAGATATTTCCTGCTCAAATTGAAGAACAAACCCTTTGAAATCCTTTGCTAAGCTACTTAACAAAGATACTACTTTTACCTGCGCCAACCCAATTTTGTCTATTCTATGAGCTACTTGCCTAATAATTTCTGGCCAATTTGCTTCAATTTTAGCCAAGTCAACGATTGCCTGATGAGCCATAACCTCTAATTCAGGAATAGCCACATCAAGCATATCGAATGCAAACTCAATGAGTAAACTAGCATCCTTCTTCTCGCCAATGTCATCTAACAGTGCCGGTGGTTTCTCAGCCCCTTGTTCAAAAGCGTCTAGCTGGTATACATGTTCTTTGATTTCCTTCCAAATGGGCAGGATATCTTTATCCTCAAAGAGGATATCGACAATTTCTGGTAAGTTCCAAATTAAACTGCTTGGATACCTATATTCACCAATGTAATCATCAACTAAACAAGCGAGCGCTTTAGGGCGCCACTGCCTAGCATCAATTTCAACAAGGGCTCTAAATATCGACTGTCTAGAACCCCCATCCCAATGCAAATCCCAACCTTTAGCATCTGAGTTATCGAATAAACCTTCTAATAAACTGTTCGCTTTATCCACTTCACCATGTGAAGACAATGCGCCAGCAATACAAGAAACAACATTATTATCAGGCTTAACTGGCTTTAAGAGCTTATAGAGTTCCTCTAATTGAGGGACATTCATACCTTTTAAAAAAGGTTGAATTAAGTTCATCCAGCGGAAATACTCAACGGATTTCACAGTTCGAAGAAGCTGAAAAAGGTTTTCAGGAGAATTTATTTTCAGTTGAGCCTCTTCTTCTGTAAGTTTTTCCCCTGTATTTAGTGTCAGAGAAGGTTCATGAGTAACATGCTTTTCCTGGGGGGTAGAAATCGCCATTGAGGCATAAAAACTATTGTCCAACCCCGCTTCCCTGACGCCAAGCGCTACCCCTTCTAACCACGAATAACGATTTGAAGGTAATAAGTGTATATTGATAGATGCAATAAGCTTTTCTATCTCATCCGTCACCCCATCATCAGAGGATTGACAGGTCCGATACACTAATTTTTTAGGCAGATCAGAAGGATTGTGCTCTTCGAAAGGGATCAGCAGCTTTCTCGTCATCACTGATATTTCTTTCAATGGCGGACTAGAGCCATCAAGCATTCCAGACAGCAACCCTGTTAGGCCCGGAGCATAATCAAGCCCTTTATGATCGAATAACCACCTCAAGAGCTTTAAACCATATCCCGGATTCCAACGTGTGGTCATAGTGATGAGATCAAGTCCTGCTTCCTGCGTACCACGACCATTTCCCGACTGTTCCAAATCTACTAACGCCAAAGAAAATCGACATATTTCACCGTAGGCTAAATCAGGATATTGACTGATCAACTTACCTAACCACGATACCCAATGGGAAAATTGCCTGTCTTTCCTATGATATATTCCAAAAGAACCCTTGAAGATTTTTGGTAACAGGCTAGCCGCTCGATCTGGTTTACCAATCGTTGACCACATGATAGAAAGTTCATAGTACTCAGACATTTTAGAGTGAATGTCGTCAAAATCGGGGATCTCTTTTTCGATTTGATCCAGTACGTCAACTAAACCATCCCTGCTATATCCTTCCTTATACAAAGTGAAAGCAATCTCTCTGCGCCAGCCAGTCGGCCAATACCGTTTATCCCAATCTTTTCTAAACGCATCGGCTAAAGCCAAAATACAATCATGTCCATGCTGAGCAGCAGCCCTTATTGCGAAGTTAAAGTAATCAACAGCGGCTGATTCGAACTCATACCACCCAATCCAATCCCTTGTTTGATCATAAGGCTTTCGTAACAATTCAAATGATGGCTTTATTTCCTGAACAATAAAACTTGGTAGCAGCTTCTCTCCAGCCCAACCCCGTCCCCAAAGGCTTGAAAGCCTCACTAAAGCACGTTCAAATAAGACGTTTCCTGTATACTTTTTTTCGCTTTTATTTGGAACCACCTTAACAGGATCAACATCTTGTCCCAGGGCTGCTCGTAGTCTGTTAAGACGAATTCTATCTGTGAATGGACTTAGGTTCTTCCATTGGCCATGAACACCATATTTATAAAGTTTTGGCTGTTCAAATTTTTCAAACCATTCTTTAGTTTTTTCTATATTTCCATTGGATCTGTAATCCAGTTCAGTAACTAACAACTTTTCTGAAAAATCCAAGTCATTATTTTCAGACCAATCAATGACAGCCTCGAATGCGGTGTCTCTCAAAGCCAATGGATATTGGTTAATGCATATGGAGACACATAAATCTATAAGACTATCAAAGTGCTTCCTTTTTTCTGACAAGAAATAGAAAAGCTCAGTTATTTTTTCTTCGTCTTTTGTTTCATAGATACCATTGACCAACCGTCTCATTAAGCGAGCATGTAGGTCTTCATCATTTCCACTCCATGATCCCACACCATCAACTTCACACTTCGTTTGGTGTATAGTTGAGACAAGGTCGCTTAGCGGCATGAAATAATGAGCTACATCAGCCCATCGTTTCAAATCTTCAGCTCCCCCATGATGCGGATCAATAGCGTCTCCACCTGACAAGTAACTTAGCGGCTCAGCAGCTTCAAAGACCCTTTTAGCTTCATTAAAGAATTTGTTCTCAGCTAGAACTTTAGAAAATTTGAGTGCTTCTGAATCACTTACCCTTAGCAGCTCACCATCGAATATGTAGCTAAGCGCTGAACTTACCCCCTCCGATGAAAATAAGAGATCAAGTATATCAACCTCATTAAGGGCGTCTCTTCGCTCTCTAAGCTCACTTTCAATGAAGAGACATCTCACTACGGCAAGCGGATCATTCAGCTCCTTAGCCGACAATAGAACAGCGTCAATATCATCTGTTAAACTCGAAGTATTCCGAAGATTAAAGAACTGGTCTCTAAAGTAACTTTGAGTCCCTGTATCAATTACAGCTTGCATCTGCCGAGCATTAAAAAGGTGGTAAACTGCCTCCCATCGCATTGGATCATTATTCTCAAACGATTGAATACAGTGTTTAGCTAATACCTTGTGATATTGAATATTTTTTGAATCATCAAAATTACCAAATAGGTTTCGGCACGTTTTATCTAAAATAAACTGTCGAAAACTGTTATGAAAAAAGCGCCAACTTACATCACTATCCTTCTTGAAATAGTGGGCTGCACTTGAAATAAAAGCGCGAATAGTTGAATGATCAGACCATTTCTCAAGCACGTGAGTATTTATTGGCACCCTCAATCTTGACAATAACGCAAGCAAGTCAACAAGCTTCTGATTACTCTCTATTTGTCGCCAATAAACTGAATAGCTTTGCTCAATATGCCCTTGGTAAAGAGGGAATTCATCAATAGCTTCATCATAACTCCCACCCGATCCGCCAGTAATAAACTGCAGCAAATAAACCAAAGATAGTGGGTGCCCTAATGACTTTTCAAAAATTTTCTTCTTATTATCATCTGTTAGGTCGGAACAGCCTGGCCATTCGTTTATGGCTGCATAGACATTTGTCCGAGTAAGAGGAGATATAACAATGGTTCGACTTCCATGGCTGATATGCTCCTTTATCGTATCAGAAAGATCGTTCAACTCTAGCGTTTGACTACCTAGAACAAATATCACTCCATCAGGCACGGTGTTCGGGAGAGGCAAATCTGACAACAAACTCTGTAATGGGTTTTGTTCTCGCTGAATATGATCTAATCCATCAACCATTATGATGGTGGTTACGCCATCATTTTTCCATTTGTCATGGGCTTGTTGAAGCTGCTCTCCTAACAATGATAGGTACTCTTCTCTTGAGCCTGGCTGCCCGGAGCTCGCACCACGAAAGCCGTGATTTCTTAGCGATAATGTGATGTCATGAAGAAAAGTAGTCGCTTCACCACGCCCTTGGTAGGTGCTATCGGGTACATATGCATAATATCTAACTAGTTTATATCCTGCTTTATACTTTAAAGTATGAGTAAGCGTTGTTGACTTTCCTGAGCCAGGGCTTCCAAGCAATGCGACATAGCCCTGCTTGGTTTGTGATAAAACATTAGATATAGAACCAACAGTTTCTTCAATTTCTTGATAAGTTCGATCGATAGGAAATTCATGAACAAACTTATGCTTAAACCTATGACTCCACGCCAACCTATCTAACATATCATCTTTGGACAGCTCAATAATTCGACGTTCACCTCCCGCCATTTTCGTTAAAAGGTTATATATCTTTTCAATATCTTTTTGCTTTCTTGCTTGTCCTTGATTAGTTATAGGGATATCTGCTGGTCGCTTATAGTTGAATTCAAGCTCACAGTTGCGAATGAAATTTAAAAATTGGTCATCATTAAATTTTGACCGTTTCTGTAGATCCAACAGTGCCTTTTGCCAGCACACGGATACTGTATCTAAGCCTGTTTCACACCATCGTCTATCGAACCAGCATTCTTTTAAGAAAGATTGAAAGTGAGCATGTCGAGGAGCCGTGTCGCCTAAAGGGATTTGAGCTTTAGAGCTTGAACTAGGTACTGATTTATGAAGCAAATGAACTTTTACAATTCTATCTTTATTATTTGTACTTAAGTGCTTCCACCCCTCTGAAAGTTGCCTGAAAAGGCTCAGCTTCTCATCTCCATGCTTTGTCGAACTATCCCTTACAAAATCTGCATAGCTAATTGTTCCAGTGTATTCCGCCCACTTCACCTGATACGCATCAAGCTTACCAGTAGTCGCAATAAGTATATCATCTAAGCTTCCAGCATCAGGATCGGCGACTCGAAACCATTCAAGACTTCCATCAAGCAAAGCTTCATATATTAAGCCTGCTGCTATTTCATACTGCGGAACATACCCCAGCATTGCAGTTCGTTCACCATCGCCTGAATTAATACTAGACACGATAAAAATGATTCCTTAAAAACAGTGTTACACATTGAGAGAAACGCCTTAAGCAGCCTGAGGGGTAGAACTCTTTAGCTTAGAGGCTAGCAATTTGAGCCGTCATACTTCTGATCAAATATCATAAATACTCTATTGTTAACTCTTTCAATCCAGTCGAGAATATTAGTCATATTCTCGTCTTCACAATCGATCCGTCTCAACCATAGCCTGTATGACTCATTGCAAAACTTGAGTGTGGGACAGATATATCTTATATCGGCAGGATGATAAAAAGGGTATACAGAGAATGTTTTGTCCTCATTCTTTTGAAGACACCAGTCCATAGACTCGTTCCAAGAACCGTGAATAGACTCAGACATCATCCCGTAAGTGTATTTATAAAGATCCTCGTATGAAATTTCCTTAAATATGTCGAAAAAGTTCTTACCTTGAAGCTTCCATCGATTTGTCTTCTGTACCTTGAAGTCCTCTTCCGTGAAACCTTCCAAGTCCATTTTTTCTTGAACTGACTTAAGAAGGCGTTTTCCTGCTTTGGTCTCAAAAAATCGAGAGCCTTCTTTTAACTCACGAAGTATTCTCAACCTGTCTTTGTAAGAGCACTTTCTGTAGTCCTCAATTACTTCCGGTTCACTTAATAACAAGTATTCGGCAGTTACTGCTGCTTCGATTAACGGCCTTTCTAAAATACTTATAATTTCTGCATTATCCTGTTCGTAGTAGAATACAACTTCCTTGAGTAGCTTCCAGATCCTCGTTAGTAATCCCAAAATAGGAGCATCTTCTAAGTTGAAGCCAGTAGGATTACGTTCAATGTTTCGAACCCTAGTAATGCAATCATAAATCTCGGCCACATCCTTTACGAAAGTACCCGTAAATCTATTTATGTCTTCTAATGTTCTAAAACTTTCTCCAACATACACTTCGTCGTATCGACTGATGATTTTTTCTATTTCGTCCAAGCGAAGTTGCTCCTGTTTGGTTATGTTCTCTCAATGCAGCGGTTACATTAGATGCGTCAGTAAAAGTTGGTCAAATAGCGGGTTAGCCAAATGAGAGTGAGCAACAAGGTAAGAAGGAATGGCGCAAAGGAATGCTTACCGTGTTCGGCTCTAGCGCAGTTCTTATCGATGAAGCGTTAACTTCAATGACCCTGACAGATTAACTCCTGTGAATCGCAACCTACCATCTAGACAGATGCAGGCTTACATTGTTATTCAATCATAACCATATTGAATCATTAGAAAAAGTAGGTCAATTAATGACAAAAAAAATTAGTCCTGAGTCATAGGCTAGAACGTTTTGGGGCATTTTCGTGTTTCATGCCCCTCAGCACACTTCTGGACAGAAATCATTCAGAGCAGAAGTCTGGATTGTGTACTTCCCAAAACAACCCCCATTCTAAATCAACCTAAACCGTTCACTTCCCATTCTAGCGCTGCCGAAGACGTTTGCTCTTCCAAGATGAATTTGTCACGACCATTGTCCAGTAAACTGATAGCCAAATAAGTAGCGTATTTTATAATCGATACATTTTCCTTTGATGTGTATTAAAAATTAGATACAAGAATCTTTATAATGTATGCAAAATCAGATACGATTGTCATCGCAGTGTATTTAATTAGAGATACAAAATTATGAAAAAATCCGGTGTCTATGCCGTTGCACTCAAGCAAGTCAAAGCAAAAATCAGCGCTTTACTCGGTTTATCTGTGCCTAAACCGCCGAAAAATGGTTGGGTGCGCAGTATCCGTGAGGCCTTGGGGATGTCGGGCGCGCAATTAGGTGAACGTCTTAATCTCTCTCGTAATCAAGTCTCCATATTGGAGCGTAAAGAAACCGATGAAACCATCACACTCAAACAACTTAAACAACTGGCGAGCGGGCTCGATGCCGAACT
The DNA here is from genome assembly GCF_963888245.1 of Vibrio sp. B4-6. Taxonomy (NCBI): domain Bacteria; kingdom Pseudomonadati; phylum Pseudomonadota; class Gammaproteobacteria; order Vibrionales; family Vibrionaceae; genus Vibrio; species Vibrio sp. B4-6. The sequence continues at coordinate 26,614 of NZ_CAWPIM010000014.1, read as the reverse complement.
GGTTTATGCGATTATTCCGCGTCAGTCGATTGATGACATGATAGAAGCGCGCGCTATGGAGTTGGCCAAGCAGCGTTTGGCCATGAGCCACCAATCGATGTTTTTAGAAGCACAGCAGTTAACCTCAGAGCAACAACAGCAAGCGCTGGTTCAATTAGCCAATGAGATTAAAACGGGCAGCACCCGAGATTTGTGGAAAGTCAGTTTGCAGGAGAAATACCAATGAGTCTGTTTGTTGAACCAGAGGGCGCAACCCAACTAAATGCCGATGATGTTGCCGGGCTGAAATTTGATCACATCACGACTCGCGAAGAGCTTAATGAGCTTGAAAATGCCAACATACTACAAGGGTTGAGTTGGTTAGCCACGACGCCTAAAACCAGCATGGATGACATTCTTTCTATGGCGTTTGTGGAAGAGTTGCATCAACGTTTGCTTGGTGATGTGTGGGAATGGGCCGGCAGCTACCGTCACCGAGAGTTGAACATTGGTGTCGATCCGCTGAATATCCGGCCAGATTTACACAACTTACTGGAAGACATCAAATGCTGGATTGAGTTTGAACACTATGACAGCCTAGAACTCTCGGCTCGGATACAGCACAGGTTAGTTAAAATTCACCCTTTTCCTAACGGCAACGGACGTCACTCGCGCGTGATGACGGACTACATACGAATGGTACTACTCAAACAAAAGCCTTTAGTTTGGTCCAATACAGATTTGGATAAACAAAGCCAAGAGCGGGGTGAGTACATTGCGAGCTTACGCCAAGCTGATGCCGGCGATTATGCGCCTTTAATTCAATATCTTCAGGCGAAAGGGAATGTGACTTAAACCAAGCGTTAAGAGCTAAATATACAATTACAGTGTGGATAGTTAAAAGAGGCTGGAACGTCAGCCTCTTTTCTTTGTACAGAGAGCAAGCTCACCAAAACAACCCCCATTGTCCCCAGAAATGGAGTGCACCACAACGACAATTCTAAGTAACTTTTGGACATTTTCGAGTTACACGGATCACTAAATTAGCGTTAGTTGGATTAATTGGGGTATAGCAAAACCCATAATCTAGAGGGCCTAGTACATTGTACTCCCCCTTTGTGATGATTGACTTCTATCCTACCGGATATTACATTACGCGAAGTGTTTTTATAGATAACTCTCTACCATGATTTATATCCTGTTCAAGAACTTCGTGAGAAGGCTGAGCTCCGTGCAAATACACGATGAAGTGTTGCTCGGAGCCTGAAAAAACCAAATCTTCATCAGATGTTGTAATGCGTGAACAGCGCAGGGTAACTAGCATCTGAAAGTAATGGTTAGAGAGGTAGGCCGGTAATGCTTTATCATCGGCCTTTTTTGTGTCTGAAAATCAGAGACATCAATATCGTACAGATTCCAGGGGCCGGTACTTGTTATCGGTCCCTTTTTTATGGTTTAAAAACATGAGTTTATTAGTTATCAAACACCTGGGATTTCAGGTGGAAGACAAGGTTTTATATCAAAACGCCGATTTCGCTCTCCATCGTGGTGAGCACCTGGGTGTCACCGGACCAAATGGCGCGGGTAAGAGTACCTTGTTCAAGCTATTACAAGGTGAGTATCTGTCGGATCATGGAGACATCCTCTGGCAGCCGGGTGTGAAAGTTGGCTACCTCGATCAGCACCTTGAGATTGATCCCTCGCTGTCAGTATTCGACTTTATGGCGACCGCTTATGCGCCTTTACTGGCTGCGGATCGCGAGTTGAATCGCCTCTATGCGCAAATGTCATCAGCGGTGTCCGAGGCAACACTAAATCGCGCGGCAGAGCTGCAATCACTACTGGAAGAAGGGGGCTTCTACCGTCTGACTCATCGTATTGAACAGGTGGCGGCGGGGCTCGGTATTCTGCCACTTGGAATGACCACACACATGAGTGATTTGAGTGGCGGTCAGCGGCATAAAGTGATTTTGGCTAAACTGCTTCTGGAAGAGCCGGATGTGTTACTGCTAGATGAGCCGACCAACTTTCTCGATACGGATCACGTGACCTGGCTGGCGGAGTTTCTCAATCAATATTCAGGTACGTTTATGGTGGTATCGCATGACACGGCATTTCTGAATCGGATTGCCGATGGTATATGCGACATTGACCATCAACAGATCCGAAAATACAAAGGCGGCTACGCAAAAGCGATGGCGCAGAAGGAGCAGGAGACGCTCAACCAGCTTAAGCAATATCAGTCCCAACAACAAAAAATCGACAAACTTGAAGCCTACATCAGCAAAAACGGTGCGGGTGTGAACGCCAAGATAGCCAACGGCCGCAAAAAGCAGTTGGCGAAAATTGAGCGGGTGAACAAGCCGCAGCAAAAGAGTCAACCAGAGTTTGGTTTTTCTCACGCGCCTCTGAGTGCCCAGACGGTTCTGACCGCAACTCGGCTTGAGATAGGCTATCAACATGCCTTGTTACCGGCGATGAATCTCGATATTCAGCGCGGCGAAAAGCTGGCGATTGTTGGCTTTAACGGTTTGGGTAAGTCGACACTGTTGAAAACGCTGATCGGTCAGCTCAATCCTCTTGCCGGGGACATTCGACAGGCCAACGGCATTCAGTGGGGGTATTTTTCTCAGGACTTACACTGGGATTACCCAGACAGCACTCCCATGCAGGTGATGCGTGCATCGTGTTGTCAGTTGAATGACAAAAGTGCGCGTCAGAGGCTGGCGGAGTTTGGCATCAGCGGCAGTAAATCCTTGCAGCCGCTGCGCAGTTTGAGTGGCGGTGAGCAGACCAAGGTAAAGTTGTCGTGTCTGGCGGTCAGTAAATCAAACGTGTTGGTGCTTGACGAACCGACCACCCATTTGGATGTCGACGTAAAAGCGGCGTTAAAACAGGCGTTGTGTACCTACGCTGGCACGGTGATCGTGGTATCGCACGAGCCGGACTTTCTGGCCGACTGGCCGGATAAAGTGATTGATATGGCAAAGATGGAGATGTGTGATGCCAAATAAAATGTTACCCGTTCTGTTGTTCCTGATTGCGTTCTTGGTGGGGGCGGATGAGCTGCTGCTTGGCCCGATTTTGCAACCCATCGGACAGGATTTGGGTGTGCCAACAGAACGGATCACGTTGTTTATCACTGCCTACAGCTTGGCGATTGCGTTTATCGCCCCGTACTTTGGTCGCTTATCAGACCAATGGGGAAGGTTGCGCATAATGTTGCCAGCTTGTGTGTTGTTCGGTCTTTCTTCGATCGCTACTGGTCTAGTCGGTCAATTCGATGTGGGTTTATTGACACGGGTGATGACTGGCTTAGCCAGTGCCGGTATGTTACCGATCGCGTTTGCATTGGCCGGTGATCAACCGGGTGATAAAGCGATGAAGCACATTACTCTGGTTCAGGCAGGTCTGACTTTGGGAATGATTACCAGCCCGGCTATCGGGGCTTTTTTGACAGAGTGGCTGTCCTGGCGCGCAGCGTTTATCGTGTTAGGCGCAGCGGCACTGATAGTGGCGGCATTGCTCGCTGCCCAAGGCGGTACGCATTACGCCAAACACGAAACGGCTAAACCAGAGCAACCTGCCATGGCGCAACTGCTACGGATTCCGGGCGCCCGCGGAGCGCTTCTGGCAATGGGGCTTGGCCTTGGTGGGGGAATTGGCGTCTTCAATCTTGTGGGACAGCGCTTACGTGAAGCCACTGAACTGGACATAGCATTGGTTGGCCTAACATACGCGATACTTGGTGGTGTCAGTGTGATGGGCAATATGGTGATGTCGCGAGCCATTCGACGCTTGGGCAGCGGCCGTGCTGTGATGCGATCTGCACTGGTGGTCTGCCTGCTGTGCAGCGCTTGGGTGTTCGGTGCATCTGCAACGCATGTGCTGATGTTTTTACCAGTGCTATTTGTCTGGTCCCTGGCTGGCGGAATCGGTTCTCCAGCACTGCAAAACCACATTGCGCAACTGTCAGATTCACACCGTGGCGCCTTGATGGCGCTAGGCATGAGTATGATGCATTTTGGCGTTGCTATCTGGTCCGGTCTGGCGGGTTATGCTTATTCACTGGGTTCAACCTGGCTTGCCGTGTTGGCAGTGGGTTTGTTTGCCGTTGCGATTGTAGCCCTTAAGCCTGTCCCCCGTTATTGAAGTAGATTGATTGCTCTAAACCAAAGCCGTCGTTTTGGCGGCTTCGGTTGTGATTAGGTTGTAATCTATTAAAGAAATGGGGGCAGGTCTTGCCTTTTGATAATTATTACTTTTTGTATGTCAAAATTAACTGAAAATTTATGTTCGTATTTTTGATCACAACTCGTTTTGGGGCATAACTGTTTTAGCTGGCAGTTTCGCTCTTTATCTGAATTCTGTGACTGAATTAGTTGTTGCACCTAACGATTAAGTGAATATTTATTCATGAGGAGGGGCTAGATGAAGACGTTAGATTGAATGGATAACATAGCTACTTGCTCGACTAAATACAAAAATTAATGACACTAACGTTCCGTTAGCATCTGAAGCGATGCGCTCCACTAACTCTGACAACACTCACAACATTTCAAACCTCAAATTGACAATATTTATTACTCAAACTCGATATTAGGAAAATGCCGGAATTTGAACGAAAAGTGCTCGACTCATTGCGTGAGCCATTAGAGTCAGGTGAAATTATTATTTCAAGAGCGCAAGGCAAAACGCGTTTTCCAGCTCGCTTTCAATTAGTGGGAGCGTTGAACCCCAGCCCAACCGGCTATTACGAAGGCACGCAAGCCAGAGCCAATCCGCAGAGTATTTTGCGCTATTTGGGACGCTTATCGGGGCCACTGCTTGATCGCTTTGACATGTCGATAGAAATCCCCTCGCTTCCCAAAGGAATGCTGGCAAATGGCGGCGAAAGAGGTGAAGCAACGGCTGTGGTTAAAGAAAGAGTGTTGATTGCTCGTGAACGGATGGTGATTCGTAATGGCAAGGTTAATGCTTTGTTGGGGAGCCGAGAAATTGAACAGTATTGCCCTTTAACTAAGGCTGACGCCGAATTTTTGGAAAATGCACTGCACCGCCTAGGGCTCTCCATCCGCGCCTATCATCGCATTATCAAAGTGGCGCGTACGATTGCTGATTTAGAAGGGGCCGAGCAGATTGCTAAGCCCCATCTAGCGGAAGCGCTCGGCTATCGAGCAATGGACCGCTTGTTGAAACAACTGACCGCACAAGCGGTGTAATGAACTTAAAATTGGTAATTTAACCCTAGCGCTGTAAAGAGAGACGATTCGTCGTAAAACGAGAGGTTTGAGCTCGATTGGTTATAACCGGCTAAAGCGATTAATGACCAATCATCCCAATCCATAAATTGGCTGTATTCGTACGCGAAGAATAGGCTCAGTTCATCGTCATTACGCACAGTGTGATTAAACAGTGAATTTCCACCTTGATAGTCGCGCTTGGTATAACCAGCGGTCAGTGCCAGTTTATGGCGATTGATAAACGTGAAGTAGGAGAGATCGGCGGCGTAAGAGTGATGAGTATTGGCGTCGCCATCCGCTTGGTGGTTGATATAAGTGATGGAGGGCTGTAACAAACTGGTTGGGCTCAGAGAGTAACGGTACTGCCCTTTTAGGTAGTAACTTTTACCATCACGAGCCAGTTCAGGGCTTGGAAACTGATCGTTGTCGATCTCTTTGGTCGCGTAAGCGACATCGATAGTCCATGGGCTGCCTTGAATACTATTGAATGTTAATCGGTAGGCATTTCCTGACTCATCGGTTTCTTGGCGCTGACTGTTTAGTTGGTAAGGGTTAGCCCAGGTTTTTCCAGACATCACGGTCGGCAAAAAAGCCACATCAACCACGGTACCTGTCTCCATCTCATATTGATACCCCAACTGAAGCGCTAAAGTGCCGACGGCAATATCATCACGTGAGGTGCCTAGATAAACCTGTTGTTGACGTTTGTCCCCGAAGGTGTAAGCAAGGTTACCCAAAGGCCCAACGGCAAAGTTTGACTGCCGACTACTCTTTGTTTCGAGTGATGTAATACGCTCATCTCCACCCGTATCAAATGATGATTGGGAAGATGCAAAAATAGTATTAATGGCAATCTCACCACTTAAACCTGTTTCTGGAGCCAGTTCGGCAGATACATGAAAAGCCAGAGCGCTAACAAGCGTCATGGACAGGTATTTATTCATTAGGAGTTTCCATACTTTGATTCAATAGTGGTTAAGTATATGAATAAACTTGGATGACGACACGATAAAACTAATCTGACCGTTTTATGAATGAAGAGTGAGCTTTGTCTTAGGCATACACAGTTTTGTGCTGTGATGGCTTGTGTTTCAATATTGGTTGTATGAGAAAGCGCTGCAAGGTTGAACTTGATTAAGTAAAAATGAGGAGCCGTTGTGCTCCTCATCTCATTTTGGAATGATTACTTGGTCAGTAGGTAATTGACCAGTTCGAAGTATTCATTGGTCGATTTAACACCTTGTCCCTGCACCAAATAATGATTGTTAATCACGACAGCAGGCACACCTGAAAGGCCGCTTTCTTGGAACTGTTTGTCAAAGCGGCGCACCATTGAATCGACGGCAAAACCATTAAAGGCGGCATCAAATTTTGCTGCATCAATACCTTCGTCTAGGAAGATTTGACGTAGATCAGCATCATCTCTTGGTGGTTTACGCATCGTGTGGATGCGGTTAAACATCACGGGCACCATTTTGTCTTCAACTTTGAGGGCAAGCATGGTGGCGTAAGCTTTACTCATTGATTTACCCATAGAGCCACCCATAAAAGAAACATGGTTTTTCTGCAGAGTAACCCCTTGTGGGAGCTGCTTTTTCAGTTGGGCGATGATCGGCTCAAAGGTATTGCAGTGTGGGCAGTAAAAGGAGAAAAACTCCGTCACGGTTGGATTTTTAGAGGGTTCAAGATCAAGCACTTTATAATGCTCACCTTCTTTAAATTGGGCTGCATGAGCCGATAAGCTCAGCAGTAAGGTTGCAACCAGTGCAAAAAGCTTCTTCATTGTGTACTCCATTTATTGCTTCAAGGTGACTTACCATTGTGGCATTAGTGAGAGCGTAGGCTCGTCTAATGCTGCTATTTGTTCTTTAAACGCAAGCACTTGGCTTTCCCAATATTTAGGGTCATTAAACCAAGGGAAGGCGAGTGGAAAAGCAGGGTCCTGCCATCGTTTGGCCAACCATGCCATGTAATGCACCATTCGTAGACCGCGTAACGGTTCAATTAGTTTCAATTCGGCTGGATTAAAATCGTGAAACTCTTGATACGACTCTAAGATAATGTCCAACTGCATTCGCTTATCTTGCAATTCGCCATTGAGTAGCATCCACAAATCCTGTATTGCTGGTCCATTGCGAGCATCGTCTAAATCGACAAACATAGGCCCATCTCGCCACAAAATATTGCCTGGATGGCAATCACCATGCAAGCGGATGGCCGCGGATTTTGCTGGCCATTGCTGTTCAATTTTGTTGATCAATAACGATAAGTCACTGAAAAAGGTATTTTGCAAGTGCTGAGGTATAAAGGACGCATTTTCCAATAGCTGTTTGGGTTGATAAAGATACTCATCTAAGCTGATGGTCGGGCGATGAACAAATGTACGAGTGGCACTGATGTGATGAATGCGTCCAAGAAATCGGCCCACGCCTTCTAATTGGTCCATATTGTCCACTTCAAACTGCCGCCCACCCACACTGTTAAACAGCGCGAAATGATAGCCCTGATAGTGATGTAAGGTTGCACCGTTGATGAGTAATGGCTCAGCAATCGGAATTTCCGCCGCGTACAGCTCGCGTGTGAAATCGTGCTCCTCTTGAATTTGCTCAACACTCCAGCGCTGAGGTCGATAGAATTTCACCACATAGCGTTGGCGTTCTTCATCGATGAATTGATAAACGCGGTTTTCGTAACTGTTGAGTGCCAGAAATCCTGATTCAGCACGAATGCCGATGCTTTCTAAGGCATACCACATGGTATCAGGGGTGAGTGCATCAAAATGGAAAGAAGCTTTGGTCATGATTAAAAAGGGCCCATTACTGAGCCCTTTTCCATTCGTTACGAAGTTAGAGTTTATTAATAAACCGGCTCTCAACTTCTATCGTGAATTGGTTACTGTCCGTGAGTATAAACTGAATCGTCGCTATAGGAGAGCTGAGTTTGTCAGGAGCGACGCCAAGGCTGGTTGGTAGGTTCAATACCTCTCCTGGTTTGACTTGGATAGTTTGTTTACCATACCAAGAGACGTCCGATAGCCCTTTCACGTCAAGCTTATACTCTTGCGTTTGCTGAGTTTTGTTGATGACTTTCAAGGTGTAAGTGTTCTCAATTTCACCATTGCTGTTGGTTTTAAATAGCTGGTTTCTATCACGCAATACACTTAAGCCGACCGGATCAACGCTGGCCACTTGAGCGATGAATAAGCCAAACATCACCAGCAGTACCGTGCCATAACCGAGTAATTTAGGCCTGAGTATTTTGGTGTGGTGGCCGGAGAGGCGGTGCTCCGTGGTATAGCTGATGAGCCCTTTTTCATAGCCCATACGTTCCATCGTGGTATCGCACGCATCAATACAAGCGCCGCAGTTAATGCATTCGTACTGCAAGCCATCACGAATATCGATGCCAGTCGGACACACTTGTACGCACAAATCACAATCAATGCAGTCACCTAAACCGAGTGCTTTGTGATCGGCTTTACGAGCGCGTGGCCCGCGAGTTTCACCACGTTTGCTGTCATAGCCAACAATAAAGGTATCTTTGTCAAACATCGCAGACTGAAAGCGAGCATAAGGACACATATGGATGCAGACGATCGAACGCATCCAGCCTGCATTTCCGTAAGTACAAAGGGTGAAAAAGAGTACCCAGAAGACGGGCCAGAAACTTTCATCGAGTGTGAAAAAGTTCACCACGAGTTCGCGTACCGGGACGAAATAGCCGACAAAAGTAAAACCAGTACCGAGTGCAATCGCCAGCCAAGCAATGTGTTTGATGGCTTTTCTTATAGCAAGATTAGCTGTGAGTTTTCCTGAGTCCTGCTTGCGGCGTTTATTGGCGGCGCCTTCGAGTTTTTCTTCAAACCAAATGTATATAAATGTCCACACAGTTTGCGGGCACAGATAGCCACACCAGATACGGCCAAGAAAAGTGGTAATAAAAAACAGGCCGAATGCCGCAATCATAAACAACAGGGCCAGTAGAGTTAGGTCTTGTGGGTAAAGTGTGGTGCCGAAAAAGTTAAATTGCTGATGGCCGATATCGAGCAAAATCGCTTGGCGATCACCATAAGAGATCCACGGTACTAAAGTAAAAAGCAGCAGTAAAAACCAGCCACCATAGCGGCGGAGTTGTTGATAAGTACCTTTACTTTCGCGCACATAAATACGGTTGCTGGGGTTAAAACGGTCACCGTTGCCTTTGTGAGTTTTGGGGTTGAATATTTTAGGAGTCACATCCTTTATATCGATTTTGTCCTGACTCATGAAATGATCCTTGTTGGGCTGTAAGGTGTGATTTCTTTTAGTTCACACTCTGCGACATTGCTGTTTTCTCTTTGGGTGCAATACCAAGATGAGAAATTATCATTGTTCAATCTTTATTTATTAAGCGGCAAGTATAACGCCAATAACAATTTTATTTCTTTAACACTATCAACCTTTAACAATAAAGCCTCAACTCGTGAGGCTTATCGCTAATAATAAAAAAGCGACCTAATAAGGCCGCTATCTTGATCATTATCACAGGGGTTACATCATTTTATGATGCCACGCGCGCGTAAAATGGCTGTTTTAAAATCATCTTCCTGATCTTTCTTCAGGCCAGGAATCATTTCGTCTTTGGCGCTGTTGCGCATTTTTAGATGGTAGATCAATACATCATCCGTGAGTGCTTCTAAAGGTCCTTTATAACCCGCTTCTTGAGCCAGTTTGGTGATGAATTGCATTAAGTTGAGCTGCTGATCTTTTTGCCATTCAGGCGCAAGTAGTTCAATTAGCTCTTCAATTCGATGACATTGCATTCTCTTTTCCCCAATTTTTATAAGTATTTTGAGTAAAGGTATCAAATTGCGGATTGAAGTCCAATTGAGCGCAAAGAAAAAGCGCAGGGTTTAGCTGCGCTTTTTAATTATGCTGCCTGAACAACATTAGTTGTGCTCGATGCAGTAAGGGCATTTTTTTCAACTAAAGTCATTGCTGGAGCGACTTTTTTTGCAGTCGGAGCAGCAGCAAAACCACTACGACGACGCATCGCACTACGGTTTGTGTGCGAAAACCTGACAGCTGTTGGGCGCATTCATTAACCTAACGGTCAGGCACATCCATTGCCAATCTAATGGCCTGAATCACCATGAGTTGAGCTTCATAATTGAAGGGTGGCTCTTCTGGCTCTCGCCAATCCAAATAATGATTCAGGAATAACGATATGCTTTCATATCGTAGTTAGATTAGCACCAAGTTTTGAATTGATCGATAGTTGAACGATTGTTGAGATGAATATTCTTGCAAATAAAGCTTAAAATTGTGTGAGATGCTTGGTTGAGTTTGTTATCTGATCGGCATTACATCGCGTTTTGTTAAATAGGAGGTACCTATGTCGTTTACAAAAAACTCGCGATTTATCGCTCTCCTTGATACCCGTTTGTTTGTTACGAAATTCGCATTTAGGCTTACAACTGTAAGCTGAAGTGTGCAATACTAAGCCCACATTTTGTTGCTTTTGGTATGGTGTTTATGTCTGCTGTTGACAATGACGGCTATGGTGCTGGTGAAGAACGGGCGAATGCGCTGAGTCATGGTTTGGGGCTATTGCTTAGTTTTGTCGGTTTAGTCTTGCTGCTGATCAAGGCAACAAGTGCGCAGGCCGATGCATTGACTTATATCAGCATGAGTCTCTATGGAGGCAGCATGATAGCGTTATTCCTTGCTTCAACGCTGTATCACTTCGTTGCGACACCGAAAGCCAAACGCTGGCTAAAAACGTTCGACCACTGCGCCATTTATCTACTGATTGCCGGAAGTTACACACCCTTTTTGTTGGTTAGCCTTCGTACTCCTTTGGCGATAGGTCTTATGGTGGTGATCTGGCTGCTGGCGCTGCTCGGTATCATCATGAAAATTGCCTTTGTCTACCGTTTTAAAAAGTTCTCACTGGTAACTTATTTGGCGATGGGGTGGTTATCCTTGGTTGTGATCTACCAACTGGCCCTCAATATTGAGGTCGGTGGTTTGGTGCTACTTGCTGTTGGTGGTTTGGTCTATTCGCTCGGGGTGATTTTTTATGTAGCGAAACGCATTCCCTATAACCATGCGATTTGGCATTTATTCGTGCTAGGTGGCAGTGCTTGTCACTTTTTTGCGGTTTACCTTTTTGTTCACCCAGTAAGTGCTTAACGCATTTCGACCCGCTCAATGTTGGCCGAAATTTGATAGCCTTGCTGGCGATCAACCTGAAGGGTAATCGGCTTTCCTTGCGCTTGAGTTTGTGGGCGTAAATAGCTATCAGCCATCCGTTTAATGGATTGCCAAATGGGTAACTGCTGAGTGAGCAGTGGTTGACTTTGCTCGTCATAAAGAGTGATGCTGAGCACTACCGCAATGACAGATTGCGAGCTTTGATTGGTGATGGCTGTTGGGATAACGAGTGTATCTCCTTGGTAGTAAGCCGCGCCGAGTACCACTTCCACTCCAGAATCTGACAGTTGTAAAATCGGTTTTTCACTCCCCATCTCAAAGGTGGTTGCTCGGGCTTTTTGAGTAATAGGGGCCGCGTGAATGATGGTTTCCGGCGACATTGATTGCGGTTCAACATATTGCCATGTGAAATCATCATTGAGTTTCACTTGGCGGCCATCTTCTAAGGTCAGAACTTGCGCGCAAGATGCTGCGCTTGCTGTCATGCTTAACAGCATCATTATCACAGGTATTGTCTTCATCTTAACGTCGCCAAAATGCAGGAAAAAAAAGAACGATAATCGTCAAAATTTCTAAACGCCCCATCAACATCCCTAAGCTCAGAACCCACTTTGCTGCGTCAGGTAGTGGTGCGAAGTTGCCCGTCGGGCCAATCAACGAGCCCATTCCGGGACCAACGTTGGCCACTGCTGTGATGGAACCTGAAATGCTGGTGACAGGGTCAAGGCCCATTGCACTGAGCGCGCCTGCGATAGCAATGACAGTGATAAAAAAGGTCAAACCAAAAGCGACGACTGAGCGGACAATATCATCATTAACTGGACGATGATTATAGCGCTGTACGAAGATGCCTGATGGATGGACCAACTTCATAATTTGTTTATTGAGCAGCGTCATCGCAATTTGGAAGCGGAATACTTTAATCCCACCAGAGGTTGAGCCGGAACAAGCCCCTGCTGCCATTAAGAAGATGAACAGCGTGCTTGGCAGTGCGCCCCAAGCGGTGAAATCTTCCAAACCAAAACCAGTAGTCGTGACCACTGAAACGATATTAAACATCGCCACTCGCAGAGCGTCCAACCAGTAGTAGCCTAGTTTGAGATTCAGCCACAACGCAATGATGAGACTGGCAATTAGGAAAAGATAAGCAAATCCGCGAACTTGTGCGTCTTTTATGATCACTTTGATATTTTGTTTTCGGGCCGCAGCGACAAACAGTAGAAAGGGCAAGCCCCCCAAAAACATAAACAGCGTTGCTACCCAATGTGCACCGTTTGAGAAGTGGTTCATCGAACCGTCGGAGGTGGAATATCCACCAGTCGACAAGGTGGTGAATGAGTGGTTGATCGCTTCAAAAAGCGTCATGCCAGTGAGGATATAGCCAATCAAGCACAGTAAGGTCAGTACCAAATAGACCAGCACAATATTTTTCGCGACAGTTTTGGCGCGTGGGCTACTTTTATCGGACCAATCAGACGATTCGGTTTGGAACAATTTCATCCCACCCACATTGAGCATTGGTAATACCGCTACCGCCATTACGATAAACCCAACCCCACCAAGCCATTGCAGAATAGAACGCCACAACAAGATGCTGGGCGGCATATTATCAAGGCCACTGAGCACGGTTGAACCTGTAGTGGTTAACCCTGACATGGTTTCAAAGTAGGCGTCGGTAAAGCTGATGTGGTTGATAAAGACGAAAGGGAGCGCCGCGAAAGCGCTGGCAACCGTCCACACTAAGCTGGTGATGAGAAACATATCGCGCACGCTGAGCTTAAAGTGTGCGGTACGCCCCAAGCTTAAGCAGATAAAGGCGACAATATGAGTGATGATGACCGCTTGAGCAAAATCAAGGAAGCCACCCGTACCGGTAAAAAAAGCGACCAGTGTCGGCACATACATAAATAGGGCGAGCTTAGACAGCACGAGTCCTATAACGAATGAAATGGGGCGTAAATTCAGCATGACGCCAATGACCTATAGGAAAAATGGGCTAGGTTGGAACAAGGCTTCCACATCGGGCACGTACTTTTTATCCACTAAGAACATCACCACGTGATCATCTTGCTCGATAATAGTGCGGTCATGGGCGATTAACACTTCTTCACCACGCACAATCGCGCCAATGGTTGTGCCCGGTGGCAGTTTAATATCACCCACTGCGCGTCCCACCACTTTAGAGGTGTTTTTGTCGCCATGTGCAATTGCCTCAATCGCCTCTGCCGCGCCACGGCGTAGCGAAGAGACGTTAACGATATCGGCACGACGTACGTGAGTCAGCAGTGCGGAAATGGTGGCTTGTTGGGGTGAAATCGCGACATCAATCACGCCGCCTTGTACAAGGTCGACATACGCGCCACGCTGGATAAGTACCATCACTTTTTTCGCACCCATACGCTTGGCGAGCATGGCGGACATGATGTTGGTTTCATCTTCGTTGGTGAGCGCAATAAATACATCGACTTGGTCGATGTTCTCTTCGGTTAGCAGCTCTTGGTCCGCCGCATCACCACAAAATACTATGGTGTTTTCTAACTCTTCCGATAACTGCTCTGCACGTGGGTAATTACGCTCAATCAGTTTAACGCTGTAGCTGTGCTCTAAACGTTTGGCTAAGCTTGCCCCAATGTTACCCCCGCCAACAATCATGATACGGCGATAGGTTTTTTCCAGCCGCTGTAGCTCACTCATGACCGAGCGAATATGATTACTGGCTGCCACGAAGAACACTTCATCGTCAGCTTCAATAATGGTAGTGCCTTGCGGGCGAATCGGCCGACCTTGGCGGAAAATGGCCGCGACGCGGGTATCAATGTGCGGCATGTGCTCACGCAGCGCTGAAAGAGCATTACCCACCAGTGGCCCGCCGTAGTAAGCTTTCACAGCCACTAGGCTCACTTTCTCTTCGGCAAAACTCACTACTTGCAGTGCGCCAGGGTATTGGATCAACCGTTCAATATAGCTCGTCACTAGCTCTTCAGGAGCGATGAGGTGATCCACCGGGATCGCGCCTGACTGAAACAAAGTCTCTTTTTCAAGCAGATATTCAGGAGAACGAATACGCGCAATTCGGTTGGGCGTATTAAACAAAGAGAACGCCACCTGGCATGCCGCCATGTTGGTTTCGTCGGTATTGGTGACCGCAACCAGCATGTCCGCGTCCTGTGCTCCCGCTTCACGCAGTACATCAGGGTGGCTGGCGTGGCCATGAATCACCCGCAAATCGTACTTGTCTTGCAGCTCGCGCAAGCGGTCACTATTTTTGTCGACAATGGTGATGTCATTGTTCTCGCCGACCAAGTTTTCGGCCAGTGTGCCACCGACCTGACCTGCACCAAGAATAATGATTTTCATACTCTGTTCTCTTTCTACCTGCCGAATATCGGCCACTGAAAAGGCAGCAATAATGCTGCCAATGTGCGTCGAATTTACGCTTGTTTGGTTAATACTGCGTAGTAAAAACCGTCCATATCTTCTTCTCCGGGGAGTATCTGACGCCCCGGCTGCTCACGATCGGAACCCACTAATTGAGCGTTATGAGTTCGTTCTAAGAAGGCTTTGACCTGCAAGCTGTTTTCTTGTGGAGTGATCGAGCAGGTTGCGTAAACCATAGTGCCACCGACTTTTAATTGCTTCCACATTGCGTCCAGTATTTCGCTTTGTAATTGAGCCAATGCCTCAATATCGCTACCACGACGTAGCCATTTGATGTCTGGATGACGGCGAATAACCCCAGTAGCGGAGCAAGGTGCATCTAATAAAATTCGGTCAAACTGTTCGCCATGCCACCACTCTTCAGGATAACGAGCATCACCGCAGATCACATCAGCGCGAAGTTGCAGGCGTTCTAAGTTGTCATAGACGCGCTCAAGGCGGGTTGCATCGCTGTCAATCGCAACCACTTCAGTATCGTGTGTGTGCTCTAGGATATGCGCGGTTTTACCCCCTGGGGCGGCGCAGCAATCTAAAATTAGCTCGCCTGCTTTAGGTTGAAGGTAGTCAATCGCTAGCTGCGCAGCGGCATCTTGCACCGATACCCAACCACGATCAAAACCGGGTAAAAGCGTTACATCGCAAGGTACAGCGAGTTTTATTGCGTCGGCGGCGTGAGAGTGCACGCTGCACTCGATATTTTCGCTAGCTAATAGTGCAAGATATTCATCACGAGTGTGGTGCTGACGGTTGACGCGCAACCACATTGGCGCTTTTTGATTGTTCGCTTGCACAACCGTTTCCCACTGTTCTGGGTACGCTTGTTGTAAGAGTTTAAGTAGCCAACTTGGGTGGCCATATTTGCCTGCGTTGTGGCTAACGGCGATAGCGTCCAGTGCTTCTTGATCGCGCAAGTAGCTGCGCAATACGGCGTTGATTAGCCCACCTAAATTTTCACCGCGCAATGTTTTGGTGCCTTCAACCGTCTCGGCTACTGCGGCGTGAGCGGGAATGCGCATAAAGCTCAATTGGTAGATACCAACTAAAATAAGATGGTGAAAAACCCGCTTTTTCCCTTTCAGTGGGTTGTCCATTAGCTCATTGGCAATTGATTCCAAACGAGGCAAATAACGCAAAGCCCCGTAGCAGATCTCTTGCAACAGAGCATGGTCTCTTGGGCGGATAGTTTTTTGCGCCGCAGGAAGTGCGTGAGAAAGTGAGTGGCCTTTATCAACCACTTGAAACAACACGTTAGCCGCAGCTGCGCGAACATTCATAGAAGTACCGATTTTAAATAAATGAAAATCAATGAGGGCATCTCTGCCCTCGTTAAGGTTTAGCTAAGCTGTGTGCCGACTTCAAACCAGCTTGCGCGCGAATTGAGAATGTCTTGCACTGACATCGCTTTTTTGCCCGGCACTTGCAACTGCTCAAGCACCAGTAAGCCGTTGCCGGTTGCCACATAAATACCCGATTTATCGGCTTGAACAATCGTGCCTGCAGGGTGGTCGCTGGTTTGTGCTTCAACGCGACTTTGCCACACTTTAATGCTGTTCTCAGCCACATCAAAATGGCTCATTGGCCATGGATTAAAAGCACGCACGCAGCGTTCAATAAAAGCAGCATCCGCTGACCAATCGATTTTGGCTTCTTCTTTGCTAAGTTTTTGTGCGTAGTTAGCCAATGTATCATCTTGTTGAGTGGCAATCGCTTTGCCACTGGCGATATCGGCGATGCATTCTACCAACGCTTGTGGGCCTAACTCGGCCAGTTTGTTATACATAGAAGCGCTGGTGTCTGTTGCCTCAATCGGCAGCTTAGCAATTTTGAGCATATCGCCCGTATCTAGGCCGACATCCATTTGCATGATGGTTACACCTGTTTCGCTGTCTCCGGCCCAGATCGAGCGTTGGATCGGTGCGGCACCACGCCACCGTGGCAGAATGGAACCGTGTACGTTAATACAGCCAAGCCTTGGCATATCAAGTACGGCCTTGGGTAGCAGTAATCCGTAGGCGACTACTACCATTAAATCTGCGTTGAGATTGGCGAGCGCTTGCTTGGCTTCGTCGCTCTTAAAGTTCTCTGGTTGATACACAGCAATATTGTGCTCAACGGCCATCTGTTTCACTGGGCTGGCGGTCAGTTTTTTACCGCGCCCCGCCGGGCTATCGGGCTTAGTGTACACCGCGATAACCTCATGCTCCGAAGACAACAACGCCGCCAAATGACGGGCGGCGAAGTCCGGAGTACCTGCAAACACAATGCGTAATGATTGGCTCAAGGTAACCTCACTTAAGTTAGTTTTTTTCGTTATAGCGTTTGATTTTCTCTAGCTTATCTCTAATACGCTTACGCTTTAATGGCGAAAGGTAATCCACAAACAGTTTGCCTTGTAAGTGATCAAGCTCGTGTTGAACACAAATGGCTAAAAGGTCATCCGCTTCAAATGAGAATTCGTTGCCATCACGATCTAACGCTTTGACTGTGACTTCTGCTGCGCGAGGAACAAGGGCGCGTGAGCCCGGGACCGACAGACAGCCTTCTTCAATGCCATCTTCACCGCGTTTGTCTAAGATTTCAGGGTTAATCAGAACCATTGGCTGGTCGCGACTCTCTGAAATATCGATCACAACGATGCGTTGGTGAATATCGACTTGCGTTGCAGCAAGGCCGATACCGTCCTCGTCGTACATAGTCTCAATCATGTCATCGACGATTTTTTGGATCTCAGGTGTCACTTTCTCTACCGGTTTTGCCACGGTACGAAGACGATCATCTGGGAATGTTAATACTTGTAATACAGACATATACACTCGAAATATTGAACTGTGCCGAAACAGCTTAAAGCTTGTTGGCTCAATTCTAGACATTTTATGACCCAAATGACAGCATCCAAATGTTAATAATCTGATTCATCCTTACTTATTTCGGCCAAGGAACAGAGGTCATGTCACGATTTATTCGTTATTTAGTGTGTGTGTTTTTACCGTTGTCACTGGTCGTTAATGCGTTGGCGGCGGAGGATATGGCGCTCACCGTCAAAGCAAATGCCCCGCAGACATACACGGTCGTCAAAGGAGATACCTTGTGGGATATTTCTGCGCTCTATCTTGATAACCCGTGGTTGTGGCCACGTTTATGGCAAATTAACCCAGAGATCGATAACCCGCATTTGATTTATCCCGGCGATAAGCTGACCTTAGTCTGGCGTAACGGACAGCCGGTGTTGAGTTTAAAACCTATGGTCAAGTTGAGTCCGAAAGTGCGTGTGCTTGAGAAAAAAGCGGTTCCGACGGTGCAAGAGGGATTAGTGTTGCCGTATCTGCATACGGATCGCTTACTGGATAAGCAAACATTACAAGAAAGCCAGCGTGTGCTCGGTGCCAGCGACGGTAAACAATATCTGACGGCGCAAGATACGCTCTACATAAGCGGGCAACAGACTCACCCCAAATGGGGTATTTATCGTGAAATCGCTGAGTTTTCTCGTCATGATGCCGCCGCGAAAAATAAAACCATGGTTGCTTTGCGTTTGATTGCTACTGGTGAATTGGTCTCCGCCGATGAGGCTTTTAGCGGGCTAACCATCACCGCACAGCAACAAGAGATAAGAGTCAATGATATTGCCCTGCCTGAAGTGGGCGTCGAAACCTTAACGCTTTCAACCACTTTTTTCCCATCGCCATCGCGACTACAAGCTGAAACGCATATCCTAGGATCGTTGGAGGGTAGTGAGTATTCGGCGCAGAATCAGGTAGTTGTGATCGATAAAGGCCTTGCAGATCAACTGCGTCAAGGGACGATGTTTGATTTGATTCAAGCCGGTTCTAAAGTATCTGGAAAAAAAGGACAGCATCAACAGAACCTTGATGAAACCCTGCAATTACCAAGCAGCTTGGTGGGCAGTTTGATGGTCATTCGACCTTATGAACATTTTAGTTTGGCTTTGATTACCGATAGCCGCGTGCCGATTGGTAAAAGTGTAATCGCGGTTTCGCCGCTCAAACCAGAGCTAACAATCGAGCCAAATGAACAAGCCGATACGGATTCGATGGTTAAGGATGATACTGCAAGCTGATGGAGCAGAACGAATTAGCGGCGTGGCTAGCATTCAGCTTTGTGCCCAAATTGGGTGGCAAGAAACTTTCTCGCCTTGCTAGCGTCGCTTCTCTTGCTCATTTAATTGACTATTCCGAGCGGGAGTTAGCCGCGTTGGGTTTAGTTCAAGATCAAATCCGTTATCTGCGCGAGACGGCCCCTCAAGAAGTTGAAGAGTGCCTAAGTTGGCAGCAAGCTAATGAGTCTCATCATATCCTTACTCCATTTTGCGATGGTTACCCTTCTTTACTAAAAGAAATTGCTACCGCACCTCCGGTTTTATTTGTCAAAGGACGAATAACAGCACTCTCTGATCCGCAAATGGCGATCGTCGGCAGTCGTAATGCGAGCCCTGATGGCCAACGAGTTGCTCATCAGTTTGCGCGAGAATTTGTGCAACAGGGCTTGCTTGTCACCAGTGGTTTGGCATTAGGTATTGATGGACATGCTCATGACGGTGCATTGCAAGCTGGTGGTGAGACGATAGCCGTGCTCGGTTCGGGCCTTGAATCTATTTACCCAGCGCGACATAAAAAATTAGCGCAACGGGTGATGGAAAGCGGAGCATTAGTCTCGGAATTTCGTCCCAAAGCCAAACCAAGGCCAGAGAACTTTCCGCGGCGAAATCGCATTATCAGCGGGTTAGCGGTTGGTGTTTTAGTGGTGGAAGCGGCGGAGAAAAGTGGTTCGTTGATCACGGCGCGTTATGCGGCTGAGCAAGGGCGAGATGTGTTTGTTATTCCGGGCTCCATTGCTAACCCAAATTGCCACGGTAGTAATCAACTTATTCGTTGTGGGGCGTGCTTGGTGCAAAATAGTGAACAAGTATTATCTGAAATCGGCACCTTAGTAGACTGGTCATTGCGCCAAAAGCAGCCTCAACCTGATTTATTTTCTGTACAGAGCGATCAGCAATTGCCATTTGCTGAACTGTTAGCTAACGTAGGAGTAGAGGCTACGCCTGTTGATATTCTTGCGAGCAGGACCCATATACCTGTCCATGAAGTCATGATGCAGCTTTTAGAACTTGAGCTTTCAGGTCATGTTGTTGCCGTTTCTGGCGGCTATATTCGTAAGGGGAAGGGTTAGCTATGATGATGGATATATTGATGTATCTATTTGAAACCTACGTCCATAGCGATGTAGATTTGCAAGTCGATCAAGATGAGCTTGAAGATGAATTGCTTCGAGCCGGTTTTCACCAGAAAGATATCTATAAGGCCCTGAATTGGTTAGAAGAGCTTGCGGCATTGCAACAAACCGATGCTCATTCAGCGATGGCAACCAGTGCTGCGACTTCGATGCGGATGTACACAGCACAAGAGATGGACAGGCTGGATCTTGAAAGCCGAGGTTTTTTATTGTTCCTTGAACAAGTGAAAGTATTAACTCCTGAAATTCGTGAAATGGTGATTGATCGAGTGATGGGTTTAGAAACCAATGAATTTGAATTGGATGATTTAAAGTGGATCATTTTGATGGTGCTATTTAATGTACCGGGAAATGAAAATGCTTACACGCTTATGGAAGAGCTGCTATACACCAAAGATCAAGGTATTTTGCATTGATTGCAGCCGTTCGTTTAGTTGAGCATTATGAGTCGTAAAACCGAGTCCCCCCTTTTTTCAGCGCATGGACAAGCGCTGCAGCATGAGCCTTGTCCGCAATGTGGTGGCCAATTACAGCTTCGTCAGGGTAAGCATGGGCTGTTTTTAGGCTGTAACCATTATCCCAATTGTGACTATATTAAACCGCTGCAGCAAAATGATGGTCATATCGTTAAGGAGTTGGGTGTGCCATGCCCAGAGTGTGGCCATGAATTAGTGTTACGCCAAGGTCGTTATGGCATGTTTATTGGGTGTAGCCATTATCCGCATTGCCACCATATCCAAGATACAGATTCCCCTGCAGACAATGTTCCTCAGTCAAAACAGCTTTGCCCTGAATGTTTGAAAGGCCATTTAGTGGAGCGAAAAACGCGCCATGGTAAAACTTTTCATGCTTGCGATAATTACCCTAAATGCAAGTTTGCCGTTAATCAGCAACCTGTTGCCGGTAAATGCGAAAAATGTGGGTTCGGATTATTGATAGAGAAAAAACTCGCCAGTGGTATCAAGCTGCAATGTGCTGATCGAAAATGTGGTCATATTAAATCCGCCACAGAGTAAAGTGACGGCATATGAAAATGGCACATTGAACGTGCCATTTTTTATCCGTATTTATCGTCAATTAGATTTATTTTAGAGCGTCGGTTTGAGCGCTTGAACAAAATGGTGCAAGGCTGGATACGTTGTCGCATCAAGTACTTCAGCCAAGCGACAGAGCGTTCGTTGCAACTGCGCGTTGTAATCTGCACTGACATTAATATGGCCCATTTTGCGCCCAGCACGTTTCTCTTTGCCATACCAATGAATGTGGCAGCCTTCAATCGCCATCACGGCTTCTGGTAAATTGTCCTCACCCAAAATATTAATCATCGCTGTTGGGCGAAGTAACTTCGTGCTGCCTAAAGGTAAGCCACATACTGCGCGAAGGTGATTCTCAAATTGACAGGTTTCTGCGCCTTGCTGTGTCCAGTGACCAGAGTTATGGACTCGTGGTGCAATTTCATTCACCAACAATGTTCCCTGCACATCAAAAAACTCGAGCGCTAGCACACCGACATAATTGAGACGATCGGCAACCGAGGTAAACATCGACAGTGCTTGCTCTTGCAAGGCTGGGTCATCTATCGCCGTTGATAAACTTAGTACACCGTTAATGTGTACATTTTCTGCCAGCGGGTAAACCGCGATGCTGCCATCTTTGGCACGCGCGCCGACTAACGAGACTTCATGATCAAAGGGGACAAACTGCTCTGCCACTATCGCTTGAGTCGGAGTGGCTTGGATACAGGCTTCCATTTCTGGCCAAATGAGCTCTGCTTGTGAAGCTTCTTTTAAACGCCATTGCCCCTTTCCGTCATAGCCACCCAGTGCACTTTTTAGAACTATAGGTAGGCCGATGTTGGTTATTGCGGCATCTAAATCTTCACGAGTATTAATCACAAAGTATTGGGCATTTTTTGCGTTGGCTTCATCGAGTAGCGCTTTTTCAAGACGACGATCGCCTCCGGCTTTAATGGCTTCGACGCTAGGAAGAAACTTACCACTTTGCTCACAAACGGTGAGAATTTCATGGGGAATATGCTCAAATTCAGCAGTAATGACATCCGCTTGTTTGATCGCATTGTCTAAACCATGACCAGTGATGTGTAATGTCAAAGGATGGACGATGTTACCGCTGCCCACATCAAAAGCGGAGATTTGAATGTTCAGAGGAGCGCCAGCCAGCGCCATCATGCGTGCCAGTTGCCCAGAGCCCAAGACTAAAACGTGCATAGTATCAATCCTCTGCAGGGTTAGGGTGGCTCAACACCGCTTCAGTTTGTGCTAAACGAAATGCTTCGACTTTTGCCATGACGGCCTCATCACTGGTGCCGATGATTTGCGCGGCAAGCAGCCCAGCATTGGCCGCGCCTGCTTCTCCAATAGCTAAGGTGCCCACCGCAATCCCTTTTGGCATTTGCACAATCGAGAGTAAAGAGTCCATCCCTTTGAGTGCCTTTGACTGAACGGGAACGCCAAGTACCGGTAAGCTAGTAAACGCTGCCGTCATGCCCGGCAGGTGTGCGGCTCCGCCTGCGCCAGCTATGATGACTTTAAGGCCGCGTTCTCTTGCGCTGGTGGCGTAATCGGCAAGAAGTTGAGGTGTGCGGTGAGCAGAGACAACTTTGGTTTCGTATGCCACACCAAATTGATCCAACATGTCAGCAGCTAGCTTCATTGTGGGCCAATCGGATTTTGAACCCATGATAATTCCGACTTTCATCTCAAACTCCTTAATACTTCTAAAAATGGGGTGAGCGGGATAATTTGCGCGCATTATACGAGTATTTTTTCCTTAGGAAAACGTTTGCGTCAGCTTAATTGTGCAATTGATACATTTTATAAACAAATAGCTTTAGCCAGTTTTTAACGAAGTTTGTACACTTAGCCGCACTGTATTAAAGAAACCGATGGACAGTTTTTGTGAATAACTTTGAACACACTTTGCAGGCTCTACGTGACGGTGAAGTAATTGCCTACCCAACGGAAGGCGTGTTTGGGGTTGGGTGTGACCCAGATAACCCGCAAGCCATTCAGAAGCTCTTAGCGCTCAAGCAGCGTCCTGTGGAAAAGGGGTTGATTTTAATTGCGGCCTCTTACGAACAATTGCTTCCTTATATTGATGAGAGCCAGTTGACATCAGAGCAGCTCGCACGAGTACATGCCACCTGGCCTGGCCCTGTGACATGGATAATGCCGACCAGTGATAAAGTCTCTACTTGGGTGAGTGGACAATTTGATTCGATAGCCGTACGTGTGACAGATCATCCTTTAGTGCAAAATCTATGCAATGCGTTTGGAAAACCATTAACCTCGACCAGTGCGAATTTAAGTGGTCTTGCACCTTGCCTGACAACGGAAGAAGTTGAATCGCAACTGGGTGAGCAACTGGTTGCGATTTTAGATGGTCAAACCGGTGGTCGAAATAAGCCCAGTGAAATTCGTGACGCGAAAACCTCACAAGTATTAAGACAGGGTTAACCCTGCTAAGGAAGTAAGCGATGCCAACCATTGATAAGCAAGCCGTCAAACAATTTTTGCTTGAGCTGCAAGATTCCATTTGCCAGCAACTTGAACAAGCGGATGGCCAAGCACTGTTTGAAGAAGATGCATGGCATCGCGAACCGAGTGAGCGTTTGGGAGGCGGTGGGCGAACTCGAGTGATGAAAGAAGGCCGTGTTTTTGAACAAGGCGGCGTGAATTTCTCACATGTGCAAGGGCAGCAAATGCCCGCTTCAGCGACCGCGCATCGCCCTGAATTAGCTGGGCGTCATTTTGAGGCGATGGGGGTTTCTTTGGTGATGCATCCAAACAATCCCTATGTTCCGACTTCTCATGCCAATGTTCGTTTCTTCATCGCTGAAAAAGAAGGCGAAGATCCTATCTGGTGGTTTGGCGGAGGATTTGACTTAACGCCTTTCTATCCGTTTGAAGAAGATGCTCAATCATGGCATGCCACGGCGAAAGCACTGTGTGTTCCTTTTGGTGAAAAAGTGTATGCCGAACATAAATCGTGGTGCGATGAGTATTTCTTCCTCCCTCATCGCAATGAAACGCGCGGTATTGGTGGCCTATTTTTCGATGATTTAAATGCTTGGGGATTTGAGCGCTGTTTTGCTTATATGCAAGCTGTCGGTAAAGGATACACCGCTGCGTATTTGCCGATTGTTGAACGTCGCCAAGCGATGGAGTACGGTGACAGAGAGCGCCAGTTTCAACTTTATCGCCGTGGTCGCTATGTAGAGTTCAACTTAGTGTATGATCGCGGCACATTGTTTGGTTTGCAAAGTGGCGGTCGAACGGAATCGATTTTAATGTCGATGCCGCCATTAGCTCGTTGGCAATATCGTTATCAAGCGGAAGAGGGCAGCGCAGAGGCGAAATTAAACACCTTCTTGCTGCCGAGGGAGTGGTGACAGCGGTACATTTTCAATGATAGGGTCGCCGAGGTGGCCCTGTTAATTATCGAGAGGCAAGGATATGGCTCAGCACATTGATCAATATGCAGTATTTGGTAATCCGATTGGGCACAGTAAGTCGCCGATGATCCACACACTTTTTGCACGGCAAACCAGTCAGGAAATGCACTATACCGCTCAACTCGCGGCTCTAGATGGCTTTAAACAAGCGGCTGAAACCTTTTTTGCCTCCGGTGGTCGAGGGTGCAACATTACCGTACCTTTTAAAGAAGAAGCGTATCAGTTTGCGGATCGATTAACCGAGCGAGCTCAACTTGCAGGCGCGGTCAATACACTGAAAAAATTAGATGATGGCGAAATTATTGGTGATAACACCGATGGAGAAGGGCTGGTTCAAGATCTGCTTCAGTACCAAGTGCCACTACGAGACGCTTCTATTTTAGTGATTGGTGCTGGCGGCGCGGCGCGCGGCGTGATTAAGCCCTTACTCGATCAGCACCCTACAAGTATCGTGATTACCAACCGCACATTTGCAAAAGCCGAGCAGCTCGCCACGCTTTTTAGTCCCTTTGGCGCGGTAAAAGCAATCGCGTTGGAAGAGATTAATCAACATTTTGACCTCATCATTAACTCGACCTCGGCTAGTTTAGATGGTGAATTGCCAAATATCGCTCCGACGATCTTCAGTAAGAGCAGTGTGGCCTATGACATGATGTATGGCAAAGGATTAACAACATTCAATCAGTGGGCATTAAGTCATCATTGCGCTCATGCTTATGATGGTTTGGGGATGTTGGTTGGGCAAGCTGCGGAGAGCTTTATGCTATGGCGCGGACTCAGGCCGGGTTCTCGACAAATATTGAGAGAACTGAGAAAAAATCTAGAAGGCTAATCATGAACCAAGCGATTTTATTTCCTGACCGACAAACGTGGCACTCGGCAAGCCAAAGCGTACTTTTTCCTGCTCAACACGCGGGAGCTCTGCTCGAGTGTACAGTACACAAGTCAGTACTGAGCCATCTGTCTGGTGAAATGATTACTAACGGTGAGCAAGCTATTCAAGTTTTTGAACAATGTCGATTTGACCTTGAAGAGCTTGCTGAAAGCTTGATTGAAGATGAAGCGTTCAATTTAGATGGACAAATAGAGATTAAAGCTTAGTTAATGGCTTCCTTTGACACTCGTAAGATAGTCATTTTTGTTCTGCACATAGTTGTCGGAAGATTTAAGCAAAAAAGCTCGCTCTTTATCTGTTAGCGGGCGGATCTGTTTCACTGGGGAGCCTACATAAAGATAGCCGCTAACCAATACCTTGTTTGGTGGCACTAAACTGCCAGCTCCAACCATCACCTCCGATTCAACGACTACGCCATCGAGCACAATTGCTCCCATGCCAATTAAGACTCGATCATGGATTACGCAACCATGCAGCATCACTTTATGGCCAATTGTGACGTCATCGCCAATAATAAGTGGAAAACCATCCGGGTTTTCGGTGTTTTTATGAGTCACGTGCAGTACGCTGCCATCTTGAATGTTGCTACGTTGGCCAATGTGAATATGGTTTACATCGCCTCTGGCTGCAACCAATGGCCATATGCTGGAATCATCGCCTAAAACAATATCGCCAACCAACACCGAGCTACTATCTATATAGACGCGCTGTCCGATTTGTGGGGATATTCCTTTATAACTACGAATTGATGACATGCTCGTCTCCTTTAATAACTGACGCCATAAGATAAATTAAACAGAAATAGCGTCAAAACAACTCTTTTTGAATAAAAATTATCCCAACGAACAGAAAATCAAAAAAAACAGCAAAAAGGGGTTGCCAACGTGACGACGATCTCTATAATGCCGCCTCACTGACACGGCACAGCCAGTAAGGGTTCAAGCCCAATTAGCCAGCCAATCAGTAGGTCAAATCGATAAGACGAAATAATGTAAAAAAGTGTTTGACACTTTTCATTATCTCGCTAGAATGGCCGCCTCTTCAAAGGAAGCCTCGGCAACCCAGCGAAGAACGCTCTTTAACAATATAAACCTATCAATCTGTGTGGGCACTCGTTGATGATAATCAAAAAAGATTTATC
>NZ_CAWPIM010000013.1:0-37153 GCF_963888245.1 Vibrio sp. B4-6 | reverse complement strand
GATTCTGTCTTAATTGACTTTGCTGCTTCACGAGCAAAAGCTTCGAGTGCTTTCTTATCCATATTGTCCATCCTTAGCCTTTAAGGCTTAAGTTTAGACAGTTACACAGAATTCAGGACACTCTCGTAAAATTACATCTACCGACTACATTGCAGATTCCTCCAAGCTTTCCTATCTTTAGTTATGAGCTCTAGGCGTTGCATAACAACTTCTTACATAACGTCATAGCTTTCGTCAGTGTTTTATGGCTAAAGGATAATAAATCATGCTCCTCATTAGGCTGGTACGTGTTTACGTGCCCTTAGTGCTATTGTCGATAGTTGCTCTTATGCCACAGCCAACACATTTTGGTGTTTGGGCTCTATTATTTGTTACTTTTGCTAGTGTTAGCTATGCAATTTGGAATTACGAATCCTTCATTTCCCAAGTCAAAGCACAAAAAAAGACGATTGAACACCTTTCTCAAACACAAGAGATCCAACTGGATGGATATCATTCTTTAGAGCCTCTCTTTGCTCAATCTCTGCCAGTGTGGTCTCGTCATATTGATTTAGCTAATGTGCAACTTACCGATTCTGTTACTCAACTGAGCCAGCAATTTGGTGATCTTGTCACGCAGCTTTCACAAGCACTCTCCTTCTCGCAAGGTTCAACCTTAAAAGATGAGCGTAATTTAATGAGCGAAATTGAGCGTTGTCGAGCCATGCTTTCTAAAGCGGTTGATGAGCTTAGAGAAAGCCAAAAGACAAGAGAGCATATGCTTGATGAAATGCGCAGCCTTGATCAATACACAGTCGATTTAAAAAAAATGGCAACCGATGTGGTGGGCATTGCTGAAAAAACCAACTTATTAGCACTTAATGCTGCCATTGAGTCAGCCAGAGCAGGAGAGGCAGGTCGAGGTTTTGCAGTGGTGGCCGATGAAGTGCGTAACCTTTCACAGCGTTCAAGGGAGATCGCTAGCAGCATGACGGAGAAAGTGAACGTTGTCAGTGATGCGATTAATACTACATTCAAGACGGCTGAAATGGCTATTGCGGCTGAGAGTGAACAAATGGAACAAACCGAGCAGCGTATCGATTATGTCATTAACCACTTCCAAGATATGGCACAAACCTTACAGCAACAGTCTGAGCGGTTAAAAGAAGATGCATTTTCGGTGAAGGAAACAATCAGTAGTGTGATTGTGAAATTGCAATTTCAAGACCGAGTAAGCCAAATATTAGAGCAAATCAGCACCAATCTCAAAGAACTCAGTGACTCATTAGAGCTGCTCAAACAAGACAGCAATCATGCGATCGCAGGCGAATTATCCCCGCAAAAATGGCTGGAAAAAATGACCAAGAACTACACCATGATAGAACAACATGAAAGCCACAAAGGCAAGGTTACTGAGGTGAAAAGCAAGGTGACTAGCACGGACATTACTTTCTTTTGAGAACCGTAAATGAATAAATGAGGAACTCTGTGATGAACAAAACGGTACTTGTTGTAGATGATTCGGCTTCAATTCGGCAGGTTGTGAGTATGACCTTAAAAGGAGCAGGCTATCAGACGATCGAAGCTCATGATGGTAAAGATGCACTATCCAAATTGGCCGGGAATCGTGTTCATTTGGTCATCAGCGACGTAAATATGCCGAATATGGATGGCATTACCTTACTTAAAGAGCTGAAGCAAAGGCCAGACACAAAATTTACGCCGGTGATTATGCTCACAACTGAATCTGAGGCATCGAAGAAAGAACAGGGTCGTGCTGCGGGTGCGAAAGCTTGGGTTGTAAAACCCTTTGCACCTGAACAGATGCTTGCCGCCGTAGCAAAACTGATCCAAGCCTAAGGGGGGATTATGCTGACTCCACACCAAACCGATGAGCAATTAATGTTAAAACTTGACGGTGAACTGACGATTTATGAGGCTCGAAATTTGTTTGAGCAGCTGACCCCTTTTGTGTCTCATAGCGAGAAGATCGCCATTGAACTTTCCCAAGTCACTGCTCTGGACAGCAGTTGCGTACAAGTATTGATGGCATTTAAAAAAGCAAGAATAGAACAGGGATGTGAACTGATTCATCACAGTGAAGTCGTGGTGGATGTGCTGGGTAAACTGGGGCTAGTGGGATGGTTTCATGACCCTATCGTTCTTTCGAGTTCACAATAAGACAAAGTGACAAGCTACTGACGAAGCCCCAGGGAGATACTATGGACGAAATGATGGCTGCGGCGCTCCAAACTTATTTTAATGAGAGTAGGGAGTTGCTTGAAGGGATGGAATCTGACCTTCTTGAACTGGATAGCGGGAATCTTGATGGCTTAAATGAGCGATTAAACGCAATTTTCCGAGCAGCGCATACTGTAAAAGGCTCAGCAGGGATATTTAACTTAAATGAGATCGTTCGTTTTACTCATAAAGTAGAAAGCTTGCTTGATTTATTGCGCTCAGAACAACTTAAGTTGCATGAAAAGCATATTTCCTTGTTGCTTGAGTGCCGCGATCACATGGTGAACTTGATTGATGATGCTCAAACGGGGCAAGAGTCATCAGAAGATGACGTTACCGGACAGCGCTTAGGGGCCCGATTGTCTGAGTTTTTAGGTCAATCTGAACCAGAAAGTCATTCACCAACCACGGAATCTGAACCTGATCACACCGCACTCGATAATTTCTGCTGGCATATCTCTTTAACTTTCCCGCTTCATGCATTCCAAGATGGTATGGATCCGCTCTCTTTTCTTTCTTATTTAACTACGCTGGGAGAGGTTATTTATATCGAGGCGGTCGACCGAAAATTACCTGATTGGCACAACTTTGATCCGGAATGTTGTTATTTGGGTTTTGAACTGCGTTTCTATTCGCCGGCATCTAAACAACAAATCGAAGACGTGTTTGAATTCATTCGTGAAGAAGGTGACGTTCGCATCTTTCCACCCAGTGCCAAAGTGGGTGACTTCATTGAGCACATTCAATCAATGCCCGATGAAAATTATAGAATTGGCGAAATATTAGTTCGTTGTGGCGCGCTCACTGAGACTGAATTGAAGCGTGCATTGCAGCAACAAAGTGAGCGGCGAGAAGCGAGTTCGGACGCGATACCCATAGGCGAAATTATCACTCAGGCTGATGCTCAATTAGCACCCGTACTCAATGCGGCGGTCGATAAACAAAGTAAAGCCCGAGAGGCGCTAACCAAAGAGCAAAAAAGCTTGCGAGTGGATGCTGAAAAGTTAGATACCTTAATTAATTTAGTCGGGGAATTGGTCACCGCAGGTGCCGGCAGTGCATTACAGGCGGAGCTAATTGGCGAAAATGTAATGATTGAATCTGTTGCACGGCTCAATGGCCTTCTCGAAGAAGTCAGAGACGCGGCACTACAGCTTAGAATGGTGGCTATCGGTGCGACATTTGCCCGTTTTCAACGCGTTGTTCGTGATATGGCGAAGGAGCTAAACAAAAGTATTCATCTCACGATTACCGGTGCGGATACCGAATTAGATAAATCAGTTATTGAAAAAATTGGCGATCCTTTGATGCATTTAGTGCGCAATGCGATTGACCACGGCATTGAAACAGAGGAAGAGCGTGTCGCAAATGGTAAACCTTCTCACGGCACCATCACGCTCAATGCTTACCATGACTCAGGCAATATAGTGATCGATGTGAGCGATGACGGAAAAGGGCTCAACAGCGAAAAATTGCGCGCAAAAGCGATTGAAAAAGGGCTACTTGATGAAAACCAACTCGTGAGCGATGACGAGATTTTTCAGCTCATTTTTGAGCCCGGCTTTTCAACGGCCCAGCAGGTTTCCAATATTTCAGGTCGCGGTGTCGGTATGGACGTAGTGAAGCGAAATATTACCGATTTGCGAGGTCGAGTAGAGATTCACAGCCTACTTAATCGAGGAACAACTATCCGCATTGTATTGCCGCTCACACTCGCGATCATTGATGGTTTCCTAATTGAAGTGAGTAGCGAAACCTTCGTTGTGCCGTTGGATGCCGTTCAAGAATGCGTCGAACTTGATGACCAGTGGCTCAAAGATGGCCAAGGCAAACCTTATATTAATCTCAGGGGACAAGTGCTGCCTTTAATTGATTTAAGAGTGCAATTTAACCTCACTGTGCGTCGCTCAAAACGCCAAAATGTGGTGGTGGTCAGTAGTGCAGGGCAAAGTGCTGGTTTGATCGTGGATAATTTGTTGGGGGAATTACAAACCGTAATTAAGCCACTTGGGCCGATTTTTTCACGGGTTAAAGGAATCAGCGGTTCGACTATTTTGGGCAGCGGGGATATTGCTCTTATCTTAGATATCGCCAGTTTATCGCAACATATTATGAAGGAAGAGTCGAAGCATCGCTTATTGGCAATGCACTAATTTGGCTCAATTACATCGTCAGAAAGGAATAGGCTATGTTTAAAAATATTTCAGTTAAATTCAAACTAAGTATGCTAGTTGGCATCTTAAGTTTGTTACTCATTGTGGTCGGATCACTCGGGCTTTATGGCATGCAAAAAACACTGCATGGGCTAGAAACGGTCTACTATGACCGAACCGTACCAGCACTGTCTATCGGTGACATTAAATCTCGTCTCCTGAGCAATCGTATAGCGCTGGCTTTCTCACAACTGTACCCAGAAGCGGATATTATTCGTGCTCAGATTGAGACGGTTGAGAACCACCTCAAAGTGATTGATGACAAATGGGGCAAATACAAGTTAACTAAATTAACCAAGGAGGAGGCTGAATTAGCAACACAATTTGAAGAACAAAATAAAGTCTTTGTTGAGCAAGCTCTACAGCCCACCATTGATGCTTTGCGACGTTTAGACATTGATGAAGCGACTCGCCTTGCAGTTGATAAAGTACGCCCACTCTATGCACCCGTTGAAAAAACAGTAAATGCATTAATTCAGCTGCAATCTAATGAAGCGCAGAATGTTTATAACCATGAGGTTGAGCTTTATGACAACCTACAAATGATAGCCATTGGATCAATTATATTGGGGCTACTGTTTGGTATTGGATTTGCGGTTACCTTGATCCGTGGGATCTGTAATCCTTTAGAGCAAGCAGTGTCGCTGGCTAACCGACTCGCTGTGGGTGATTTAACAGGTAAAATTGAAGCGACGTCAGGCGATGAATTGGGTCGCTTGCTTGAAGCCATGCAAAAAATGGTGGCCAAGTTGTCAGACATCGTAGGTGAAGTGAATAGCTCAAGTAATGCATTGGCTTCGGCATCCGAAGAAGTTTCAGCTACCGCTCAGAACTTAAGTCAAGGTGCGAGCGAACAAGCGGCCAGTGTTGAACAGACTACCTCGTCGGTAGAGCAAATGTCAGCCTCAATCGCGCAAAACACTGAAAATGCGAAAGTGACCGATAGCATGGCAGGTAAAGCGGCTAAAGAAGCGAAAGAAGGTGGAGAAGCGGTAGCTAAAACCGTGTTAGCGATGAAATCGATAGCTGAGAAAATTGGTATTATTGATGATATCGCTTATCAAACTAACTTACTTGCGCTCAACGCCGCAATCGAAGCTGCTAGAGCTGGCGAGCATGGTAAAGGTTTTGCAGTGGTGGCTGCAGAAGTCCGAAAATTGGCAGAGCGCAGTCAGGTTGCTTCTCAAGAAATTGGTGAGGTCGCTAAAAATAGCGTTGGTTTAGCGGAACAAGCCGGAAAACTGCTGGATGAAATGGTGCCTTCTATTCAAAGAACATCCGATTTAGTACAAGAGATCAACGCAGCTTCAATGGAACAAGCGACCGGAGCAACACAAATTAACCAAGCGATGGAACAGCTCAACAGTATCACGCAACAAAGTGCTTCCGCATCAGAAGAGCTTGCGTCGACCTCTGAAGAGATGAGTAGCCAAGCACAGCAGCTCCAGCAACTAATGACCTTCTTCAAAACAGAAAATAATCGCCGTGAAGCAGCAAATAAATCTTCAGTTCACCACGAGCAGCAACGCCCTAAACAGAAGAAAGATGTTGAGTTTGTCTCTATGGACGATGAACCTGAGTATGTGCGCTTTTAGTGGCTGGAGGTGAATGTGGCTAATCTTATCCCGGTTGAGGCTAACTCGATGATATTGGCTAAGTCCAATACAGAATTAGCACAAGATCAACAGTACTTAACATTTCAGCTCAATGGTGAAATGTACGCCTTTGCGATTTTGCATGTTAAGGAAATATTAGAGTATGGCAAAGTAACTCAGGTGCCAATGATGCCTGACTACATTCAAGGCATTATTAACTTGCGTGGTGAAGTGGTACCTGTCGTCAACCTAGCTCGGCGTTTTTATCTTAAACCGCAAGAAGTGAATAAAAAGACTTGTGTTGTCATTATCGAAGTGACGAATGAAGAACAGCGTCAAGACCTAGGTGTTATGGTTGACAGTGTTTCTGAAGTCATTGAAATATCAAGTAAGTTTATGAGACCTGCCCCTAATTTTGGTACCAAGATCCGGACCGAATTTATTTGTGGTATGGCTCAATTCGATGAAGAGTTTGTCATTATTTTAGCGGAGGATAAAGTCCTATCTGTTGAAGAGTTGGCCATGATGGAACAGGTCAAAGAGCAGAATGAACTTGCAAGTTAAGCACAAATCTCAGCAACTTGGGAATTCAGCCATGGAGCAAATGCCCATCATCAGTGATGCAGACTTTGAGTTGTATCGTGGCTGGATATATCAATCTGCAGGTATCGCACTAACACCCAGTAAGAAAGCGTTGGTGGTTGGGCGTTTAAGCGGGCGCTTAAGAGAGCTCGGTATAAGTTCATATCGGGAGTATTTTGAGTATTTGACGAAATTTAGCGATCAGCAAGTACGCAAACTTGAGCGGCAACGAGTCATCAATTTGCTGACCACCAATGAAACGTACTTTTTCAGAGAAGAGGCCCATTTTGCTTACATCCAGCACCATCTCTTCACTGTATGGGGTAAAAAACAGATCCGTTGCTGGAGCGCAGCAAGCTCGACAGGTGAAGAGGCTTATTCTCTGGCAATGTTATTAGACAGCCGTTACCAAGGAGAATGGCAAATAGTTGGTACCGATATCAATAGTCAAGTGTTGCAAATTGCATCACAGGGTATTTATCCGATGCTACGCCATGAACATATACCGAAAGCCTATCTCAAAACGTATTGCCGAAAAGGCATCGATACCAAGCATGACACATTGAAAATCGTTAATTCATTAAGGAAAAAAGTGAAATTCGGATTAGCGAACTTACAAAATCAGTTGGATGAACTTGGTCACTTTGATCTTATTTTTTTACGTAATGTGATGATTTATTTTGATCAAAATACCAAACAAAGAGTCATCAGTAACGTTACGAACCGATTAAAAAATGGCGGTATTTTATTAATAGGCCACTCAGAAACATTAAATGGACTCAACTGCGATGACTTACAATTACTGCAGCCGTCTATCTATCAAAAACGAGGGATTCGTGATTAATGGCGAACGAATTTTTACCTAAAACAGAGGCTCTGAACTTGATGCCTGGCGAGATATTCTTTGGTCATCACAGAGGTTGGATTCATACGCTACTGGGTTCGTGCGTTGCCATTACGTTATGGCATCCAAAAACGCAGTTAGTGGGTATGTGCCATTATCTGTTGAGCCAGCGATCCGCCCTAGGTGAAGAGGCCAAACAACCTGAAGGCTATTATGCTAGCGATGTTGTGGCGTACTTTTCCCTTCAGTGCCGACGACATCAAATCAATCCTAAGGAATGTGTTGTTAAAGTATTTGGAGGTAGCACTATGTTTGCAGGTCACTACAGCAAAGTCGCTTCGATAAATGTTGCACAACAAAATGTGCGACTGGGTATGCAGTTACTGAAAGAGCACGGTTTTCAAGTAAGTCGCAATGATGTAGGTGGAAAGCGTTATCGTAAAGTATTTTTTGATGTCCAAAATGGTGATGTTTGGGTTCAATATGGGCGATCTTCTGCAAGAGAGGTAGCTTATTAATCAGCCATTGAGTGTCGACTTATAGAGGCATTACATGAAAAAAATAAAAGTATTAATCGTGGATGACTCCGCGGTTGTTCGGCAAGTGATCAGCGCTTTGTTGAGTAATGAACCTGATATTGAAGTGCTTACTCCTGCTTCTGATCCCATATTCGCTCAAAAAAAAATGGCTGTTCAATGGCCAGATGTGATTATTTTAGATGTAGAAATGCCTCGTATGGATGGTATTACGTTTCTTAAGCAACTGATGGCTGAGCATCCGACGCCAGTCATTATTTGTTCTACACTGACGGAACGTGGCGCGGACGTGACTATGCAAGCATTGCAAGCTGGTGCGTTGACGATTATCACTAAACCCAAAGCAGGGTTGAAAGATTTTCTACAAGAAAGTCGGCAGGAAATGTTAAGTGCGGTGCGTGCCGCCGCACAAGCAAAGCTAGAAAATATTGTTAAACCCACCAAACCTCATGTATTCAAGAAAGTACAGCAAACAATGCCGAATCCGAATCACCCGACATTAACATTGAAAACCACACAAAAAGTGGTCGTGATCGGCACATCTACAGGTGGGACACAAGCTTTAGAAGCAATCTTAACAGCATTGCCAGCAGTCTCTCCGGGGATTGTTATCGTGCAACATATGCCCGAAAAATTTACCGCGATGTTTGCTGACCGGCTCAATGGGCTTTGTCAAATAGAGGTCAGGGAAGCAAAGAATGGTGACCGAGTTCTTCCGGGGTTGGCATTGATCGCTCCGGGTGGCCGTCACATGCAACTGAATCGAAGTGGTGCACATTATCAAGTCGAAATCAAAGATGGCCCCGCAGTTAACAGGCATAAACCATCAGTCGATGTACTTTTTCGCTCAGCGGCAAAACATGTAGGCCCTAACGCTGTCGGTTTTATTTTGACGGGAATGGGAGATGATGGCGCACGAGGTTTGCATGAGTTGAAAGAAAGCGGTGCCTATACAGTTGCACAAGATGAAGCAAGCTGTATCGTTTTTGGTATGCCTAAAGAGGCAATCGAACGTGGTGGTGCTTGTTCGGTGCTACCACTCAATCAAATAGCGCAGGAAATATTGCAACGAGCTTCATCTAGGCACTTATAGATCAGATCTTCATTTATTTTTAGTTGAAACCGACTTGTTGAGGTGCTCCCAACAAGTCGTAGTAGTTACTTTTTTAAGCCAATTTGAGATTCGATGGCTTCGGTTTCTATTTCAGGGTGTTCGGCGAGCTTTTCTGAAGCCCATTGATTGATATGCTTCAAAATAGCCGACACGGCATGTTTTTTTGTTGCTTGCTCATTTTCTGCCACATCTAACGCTTGTTTAGGCTTTAAGCCAGTAGCATCTTCTGCGATATGAAGCCAATCAGGATGCCAGTAGTAAGGTTGACCAGAAGGGGTCATCCAGCCATGAACACCGTTTGTTTCACCATTGTACTGCAAATTATCTACATCATTTTCTTTCATATAAGTTCTCGCCATGGATCGATCTAAATACGTGGTTAATGTAACTCGGTTGCATAGCACAATAGAGTGAACATGATCATGAAATTGAACTAAATGTAACAAAGGGAGATGAAATTGAGGTGATTTTGATCTCATGTTTATTTGAAATTCACTCTATTGTTATTGAGAGTGAACACTGATTGTTGGGGAAATAAAAAAACCACCGAGTTTAACGTCGGTGGTTTTCACAAAAATCGTGTTTGATTTTTAGAAGTTTGCAGAGCGTGGTGTACGTGGGAAAGGAATTACATCACGCACGTTGCCCATACCAGTCACGTAGGATACTAAGCGCTCAAAGCCAAGGCCGAAACCCGCGTGCGGTACAGTACCGTAACGACGTAAGTCGCGATACCAACTCATGTGTTCAGGATCTATGCCCATTTCAATCATACGCGCATCAAGAACATCTAAACGTTCTTCACGTTGAGAGCCACCGATGATTTCACCAATACCTGGGGCAAGAACATCCATTGCAGCGACAGTTTTACCATCGTCGTTTAGACGCATGTAAAATGCTTTGATGTCTTTAGGGTAGTTCTTGACGATCACAGGCGCTTTGAAGTGCTCTTCAGCAAGGAAGCGCTCGTGTTCAGAAGAAAGATCAATGCCCCATTCAACATCAAATTCAAACTTACGACCTGAATCGATTAGGATCTTCACCGCATCGGTATAGTCTACTTGCGCAAAATCTGAATTAACGAACTGCTCAAGACGAGTAATTGCCTCTTTGTCGATACGCGAAGCAAAAAACTCAAGGTCATCACGACGTTCTTCAAGAACAGCTTTGAAGACATACTTCAGCATATCTTCAGCCAGTTTCGCGACATCGTTTAGATCAGCAAACGCGACTTCTGGCTCTACCATCCAAAATTCTGCAAGGTGGCGGCTCGTGTTTGAATTTTCAGCACGGAACGTTGGGCCAAAAGTGTACACTTTGCTTAATGCACAAGCATACGCTTCGGCATTTAACTGTCCTGAAACTGTAAGAAATGTCTCTTTGCCGAAGAAGTCTTCATTGAAATCGACATTGCCTTGCTCAGTACGAGGAAGGTTAGCGAAATCCAGCGTTGAAACACGGAACATTTCACCCGCACCTTCTGCATCAGAAGCGGTAATCAGCGGCGCTGACATCCAGAAATAACCTTGCTCGTGGTAAAAGCGGTGGATGGCTTGAGAAAGGGAGTTGCGTACACGAGCCACTGCGCCAATCACGTTGGTGCGTGGGCGAAGATGCGCCACTTCACGAAGATATTCAATTGAATGGCGAGTTTTTGCCATTGGGTAGGTTTCAGCATCTTCAACCCAGCCAACAACCTTCACCTCAGTTGCTGCAAGTTCAAATGCTTGACCAGAAGCAGGGGACTCAACAATCTTACCTGTTACTTCGACAGAGCAGCCAGTAGTGAGCTTTAGCACTTCGTCATTGTAATTATTCAGATTATTAGGGACCACGGCCTGAATCGGGTCGAAACAAGAGCCGTCATAAATGGCAAGAAAAGAGATTCCAGCTTTGGAATCACGACGAGAACGAATCCAGCCTCGGACAGTCACTTCACTGTCAACGGCCAGCTTACCGCTCAATACGTCTGTTACAGGCGCGTAAGTCATGTTTGATATAGTCTCCATTGAGGTAAAAATTCAACCCAATGTTCAAAGGTATTCTCACTCTATAAAGTGGACAAAAAACAAGCGAAACATTGGGTTGCTTATTACTTTTTAATTCAATGGCACATATTACCTGTCAATTCGTTCGCATCAACCTTTATTGTCGATTCGTGGCCGAATTCTTAGCAGAAAGCGTAAATTGATTCATCAATGTTTCTAAGCGCTGCGATAGCTGTTTTAAATTGACGCTGATTTCTCGGGTTTGCGTTGCCGATTGAGACGTATCATCAGCATGTCGAGTAATGACTTCGATCTTCCCTTGAATTTCTTGGCTGACTTGTGTGGTCGTTCGTGTTTGATCTTGAATATTGTTTGCATGATCAAGCACCTGCTGCATCTCTTGTACGGCATTACTCATTGCGGAAGATAAAACTTCGACTTCATTTGAACGTTGATGCGCATGTGAGCAAACCAAATCAACTGAGGCGAGCGATGTTTCACTGTCACGTTGGAATTGAGCGATGATTTTCTCAATGTTTCCAGTCGCTTCTGCTGTTCGTGAGGCGAGTTTTCGCACTTCATCGGCCACGACCGCAAAGCCTCTTCCTTGTTCACCCGCTCGTGCTGCTTCAATCGCCGCGTTTAAAGCCAGCAAATTAGTTTGTTCGGCGATACTTTTAATCGTTTCAAGAATGGAGGAAACCAGCCCTGTCTGATTATTAAGTTCAGAAATTTTATCTTTCACGGACTCGATATCGCTTACCAAACCTTTGATATCTGCGCTAGCTGTATGTGCTTGCTGTGCACTTTGTTGAGCGACATTAGCGGTATGTTTGATAAGCTTTGATGCATCAACGGTAGCTTGATTAACCGTCTGTTGTTGAGATTGCATCTCTTCAATATTGAGCTGAACGTCAGAGGTTTCACGCTGCTGATTTTTTGCCGCTTGGTTGGTTGTTTGTGCTACGTCGGTTAACTGGTTTGCTGAATCGGCAAGCGAATGAGAGGTCTCTTGCACTTTTGCCAAACTGTCCGAAACCGTGTCCATTAAAGAGTTGATGGAGACCGCGAGTTGTCCGAGTTCATCTTTTTTGGTGCTGATAAGTCGTTTTGATAAATCTTTGCTCTTACTGATTTCACACATGAATCGTGACGTATGCTGGATAGGGCGAACAATCATCTTGCGGATCAAAAAAAGCGTGATCATAAATCCGATAAAGGCAATGGAAGCCATAATAATAACGGCAATGACAGTGTGAGTACTGATCATTTGGTTTACATGGCTCAGGTTATATTCAAGACGAATAGCTCCTAAAACGGTTCCTTCTTCCGCCATATGACAAGATACGCAGTTTGTGCCTCGGTAATCTAGGCTTGATTTCATCGGTAAGGCGACGACCAATCCTTTCCCCCAGGAAGCATTGAATGGTTCAATGACGGTTTCCCCGGCCAGTGCGCGTTTATCTATCTCGTCCATTGGCTGTTGATTTTCTTTTCCAGGACCATAAAGTTTACTGACCGCCTCTGAACGTAACACTCGCACCTGTTCAATACCATCTTGCGCGAGTGCCTTTTGGCGCAAGGTCTCTTTCTGAGCCATGGTACCAGTCAACATCATCATATTGAGGCTATCAAAGTAGTTACTCGCTTTATCGTGTAACTGCTCGCTCAACACCGAATTGAGCAGGTCACGTTGTTGTATATATTGATAGCTGGTTGATACCGTTAATACAAAAGCAAAAACGGTGATGAGCGTAAGTAGCAATTTAGACGTAATTGTTGAGTTCATGATAATTTTATTATTATTGAGAGGATGACAGTGTAAATATAGCGTTAATATGCACTAGTGCAAAAGTTGTAGTCTTTGGAGTGTGACCCTATACATATTATAGGTTTAACAAATGTGATGTGGCACGTCATGATTCCCTATTAATGCTTAAAATATCACTCAAAGGCGTGGGATTTTCCGTTGTATCACCGTGATAAATTGTACTGCTTCATCTGTCTTGCAATGTAAACAAAGCTGTCTAGAAACTTGTTTCGTGAGTCTATATTCCTTAGTATTGCCTCTCTTTTAAAAGCTTGAGAACCAAGATGAAAACAGAATTATACAAAGAGTTTATGTTTGAAGCCGCGCATCGTTTACCTCATGTACCTGCAGGGCATAAGTGCGGCCGTTTACATGGGCACTCTTTTTTAGTTCGTCTGTATGTAGAAGGTGAGGTCGATCCTCATACTGGTTGGGTGATTGATTTTTCTGAAATTAAAGCGATATTTAAACCTATTTATGATCGTTTAGATCACTATTACTTGAATGACATTGAAGGGTTAGAGAACCCAACCAGTGAAGTGCTTGCGAAATGGATTTGGCAACAATTAAAGCCAAGCTTACCACTGCTCAGCAAAGTTGAAATTAAAGAAACCTGCACGGCGGGTTGTATTTATAAAGGCTAATACCAGCAGACAATTCCGAACAACAAACAATAAATAACAAGTAGATAGGCACTACTATCGCGCCTATCTACTTACCCAATATAAAGAGCCTAATGACCCCAAATTTGGCTTACATATTCAGGATGATCGATATAGGGATTTCGGTTACCTTGAAATTGATAAACGGCGTCATTGCGCTGGCGTTCTTTAGCACTCACAGGATCTTCTTGGTGCCAACGCTTTAGCATGGCCAGAGCCCAAGCTTCAAAAACCACGGTACTAGTACCATCAAGTATGGCATCAGCGTTGTCAGTATTTCCTTGCCAGCTGCCGATACGGTTCTCGTAGCGGGTTGCCATGTAAAAATAGGCGCGCGCTAGATCTCCTTTAAATTCATCAATAGGCTCAAATACGGTGCCATTATAACCTAGCGTATTGCTTGCACTGCCAAG
Organism: Vibrio sp. B4-6; assembly: GCF_963888245.1. Taxonomy (NCBI): domain Bacteria; kingdom Pseudomonadati; phylum Pseudomonadota; class Gammaproteobacteria; order Vibrionales; family Vibrionaceae; genus Vibrio; species Vibrio sp. B4-6. Next base: position 23,176 of record NZ_CAWPIM010000013.1, on the reverse strand, counting down.
TTTTGAACCATTACTTGAGGTATAAGTGATATGACCAACTTCGCCAAATGGCCAGTTACTGCGTTTTGCATTGACAAAACCATCAGTGGCAAACAAGTGATGACCGTCGGAATTCATTGGCTCAACGCTGCCCCCAAACCAACTTTTAGGAAATGAGTGTTCCCTATTGTAACAATCGCCTTCTCGTCGATACTGACCACACTGATCGCTGACTTTAGTAAAACTAACACTGTCGTTGTTGTCAGGTTTCTCAGAATAGATATCTAACATTGAACCGTCATTCTCATAGTAGTTATCTATGTCTGCATTTTGTAATAGTGTCCAAATTGCGGAATAACCGCGGCTATTATGATTCTTTATGATGTTGTATAAGGCCGTTTTTAGTTCAAAACCTGTTTTTCCTATCGCGGCTTGATAATAGTCATGGTTAGCGGGAGGTGTTGATTCACCAAGTAATAAGCTGTTTGATTGGTTGTATTGAAATTCTCCACCAGAGGCCAGTATTTCCGAGCCTTTGGCTAAGGAATAAAGACCATTGCCAGAGCCACAGCAAATACCATCACCATAACTGTCATGGATGGTGAATTGATATTCACCATCCGATAAGCATATTTCTTGGCTATAAGATGTGGAGTCTGAGTAATTATTACCCGCATAAATAACCTGTGAGAGGCTGTTTTTTATTTCCCAACTTGTTTCAGAAGCATATTGATCGGTGGTTAAATTCAGAGTCAGGTTGTGAGCGCGACATGTCACATGGCTTGATGGTTGCTCAGCGTTACTATTTTCTGTCTGCGCACTGGTAAGGGGAGAGCAAAGCAGTGCCAGTAGGGTAAGGTATGAAATTTTCGTTGTCATAATTTTCTCATTGGATAGTTAAATCGCAACTAAGATAACCATTTGCTCAGTCAATAAATTAAACCTATATCGCATTTTAATTTGTTATGTATGTGATGTTTCATTATTTATGCAGGAGATCTCACGTTCAGAAGGCTGTGCAAAAAGGTGTTCATAAAAACCTACGCAGTCTGCATATATACAATCTCTTTTCTTACCGCGACTGACACGCTGCCGTTTAGCCAATATCTGTGCGATAAAATCGCCAAAAAGTTGATCGCTTAATCCTCTCAATGCTCATGAACAATCGTAATCATTCTCTTTCGGTGTGCGTGTTATATTCTTAAGTATCATTGTTTCTGATTGATTTTAATAAAATTATTTATTGTTTGTATGCATTTTTGTTGCACACTTTTTCGTGTGAATTCTCACTTTAAAGACATTAGCCTCATTGGGTTGGAACCCTTATCTCGTTACGGACATAGTGATTCTATCGAAATGAAATTAGGTAACTAATAATGAATCGGTAACCCAGTTGTCTATATCCGGAATCGATTATTGCTTAACCAGCGCAGATTTCGTGGGTTGCTGCTGCTGAAATTCAGGCACGTCACTATAAACTAAAATGAGCAGTCCAATGATGAATAAGAAACCATTAACGCTTCTGGTAGCAGGGCTACTGGGAAGCGCACCCGTTTGGGCGCAAAATGAGCTCACCTTGATCCAGGTCGGGGAAAAAATCGTCGAGCGGTTAGAATCGATTAAAGCGATCGCCGAACGTGGAGAAGGGGTGTTTGAACGCAACGGTGAGCGTTGGATCCACTATAAAGGCTTCGATTATCGGCTTAGTTACAAAAATGATCTGCAATTCCCCTTTATACCTTATCAAAGTGGCGATGATACGCCTTATCGCAATGTGATCGATTTTGTCGATCAGAGTTGGGAATTCATGGTGTACGACGGCGGTTTTTATCTGATGAGCCGCGAATTTGGTGTTTACGAATCGGACGAGCAAGGCTGCTTTGTGGAATACATTCCTGCGGCACACGGGTCTAAGCGCGCCGATGGTAGCTACATCTGGCAACGTGATGTCATCTATCGTACCGAAACCTCTGATTGTGGTGCGTTAGTGAAGCCAGAGATTACCTCGTTAACCGTCTCGAGCCTGTCTGATGTCGGTGTGTCATTTGACTGGCTTGGGCAAAATGAAGCCGATAAGACTCAGCTCACCTTAATCAATTTGAGTGATGCGAAGGATGTTCGCCGCTATGATTCGGTTTCTGCGGGCTTTTTTATCGGTGACCTTAAGCCTGGCACATCATATGATATGGTGTTGAACTCGTGTAATCCAGTGGATTGTGCTGAGCCCAAGGTAGTGCGCTTTACTACTCAAGATGCTCGAGTCGGTTTTGCCGATGAAATCCCAACCCCGAACCATTTGCAAGGCAGTTTAGAGGGTGGGTTGGGCATTACTCAAACCCATACATCAGTCGCGCCGAATAGCAATGAGTTAACTGGTCAAGGTCATTTGGACGTGATCATGAACCGTGAAGCGATGCTGCTGTTTACCCCGCAACAAGGGGAAGAGATTAACCAAGTCCGCGCCGAAGTGTTCCTCGATGGCGAATTAGTGCACACCACCTTGATGCTGCCGCCCAGTGCTCTGGCCGCATCGGATCAGCCAGAGAATGGCCGTATGAAGGTGGTGTTCTCTCATCACGCTTGGTCACTGCCGCTGCAATGGAACTGGATGAAGCCGGAGCTCTCACTGCGCTTGACCGACAACTTAGGCCGTGAAGGTGTGCTCAGCCAAGGAGACATCCAGTTTGGTGGTGCGCCTGCGTTGGTGATTCAAAATATCGACATGGGCATGCTGACTCAACCGCGTAACCACAATACGATGATTCAAAATCTTCCAACTTTGGCCGCGGATTATTTCCAAAAAATACCCGCGTCTAAATTGGTGATGGCTGACTACACTCCTGCCTATTTCCCTGTTGTCACTATGCCAAATGGTGTGGTGTACACCGATAAGAGTGCGAGTACGGGTGGTTGGCACAGTGGCGATATGCGTGAAGCGATCGGTAAAGCGTTGGTCTCTACAGGTGTTAACAACGCCAACGTCGGCATTGTGAGTAGTGCGGGTTATTCGCAGCAATACAACCGCCGCTACAACCACATTACCGCACACACCAACGTCGGGGTGTATACCAAAGAAGGTACAGATTTAGCTCAAGTTGTGGTTCATGGCGGCAGTGGCGGTGGCGGTAAAGTAACCCTGCAAAATACTACCGGCAATGAATGGTCCCATGAACTGGGCCATAACTATGGGCTTGGCCACTACCCATATATGGCGTCGATTCACGATATGGAATCTGGCTGGGGTTGGGATGCGTTCCAGCAACGCTTTATCGGTAACCTGCACTGGAAAGGCGATGTCTACACCCAACAGCAAGGTGACGATATTGTGCCACCGTTTAAAGATGCGTTCCGTTTCCTGCGTGATGCGCAAAATGGCGGTGAACAAGAGTACGTGGGCACCATCAGCCGCTTTACCTTGGAGCATCCGGCTCAGTCGCGCAAAGCACAGCGTTGGATGAACAACGGTTTTAACCTTGATAGCAACAGCCCAAGCGGTTATGTGCAGTGGGATCAGAGTACCCAACGTTATAAAGCTGTAGAAACCGATACACCGAAACCGCAGCAAGTGGGCGTACCCGTAGTTACTTTATTGGGGATTTATGATCCGCAGAATGAGAACCCTAGCCAAATCTATCCTCTGATTTACTCGAATTATGGCAACGTGTTTGAGCTGCCACAGCCAGATCAAGGGGATTATCAGTTGGAAGGTTGGCAAGCGGTGGCGAACCTGACTCAGGCACAGCTCGATAGCGATATTTGGCAAACATTACGCATAGATGGTGAGCAGCAACGTTTGTGTAAGTTTACTTTCCAAGCGGCCAATGGCGATAGATCGCAGTTTGTCGGTGGGGTTGAACCCAGTACCGACCGTTGTTCTGTTGGACGCGATGTGACATGGAACATCAACGTGAACATGACTTCTGCACAAGGCGAGTATGAATTGCTTTCCAAGTATGGTCGCGGAATGGTGACTTACACACCGACGGCCGATGTCGGTGAAGTGAGCCTATGTACACTCAATAAGTCTGGAAATGATCACGATGGAGCTGGATTTGTCGTCGGTAATCACTGTGAACAGGTTGCAGGTGTGATGCATAAAAATGGCCAAACGTGGCGTTATGCCATTCGTGGCGATGAAGTGTTGCGTCCTACTTACCAGGTTCAGGGTCAGTGTCAGTTGGATGTTGAATTTGCAGATGGGATCCGCGAACAAGTTCGATTGAGTGCTTCTCGCCACGCTGGCAATGAAAGTAACAAGTTCCACGTTAACTTATCGATGGAGAATGGAGTACCAACTCAAGTGAGTTTGCATTGTTCGGATCGAGGCGGTGAAACAGAACTGACTCGAATGACGCCAGATCAGAACCCGCCACTGGATAAGCTCAAAGGCCCCATCATCATTGGCCAAGAGTACGGTTACAGCCAAGTGGTCGATATGACTCCAACCTTCGCGCAGAATGAAATTCTGTTGAACACGGATTTTGCAACGATCGCTGAGTTTGATGCTTTTGTGGCCGAACACTATGGGCGTGGCGTTCTAAACAATGGCGTGACGAAAGCGGAGCGCCGAGCAGGGGCATTGTATGTCTACCCGAACCCAGAAACGGGCATGCGTGATTACTTTGTAATGCGTATGGTAGATGCTGGCGCATTCCCGGCCGATCAAACCAGTAATCAGGGTTGGAAATACCTAGGTTCGGCAGATCGCTATGTGAACTTTGCTTTCAACCCAATCAAGCTCAGTAGAGCGGTTGGTGTGAGCATTGAAGCGCGTGTACAAAGCTACTTTGGTGTATCTCGCTTATTGACATGGGATGAGCGTACCTCAACCACTTGGGATAAGGCGCAAAATGCGGTGTTTGTTGGGCAAATCGATGGTGAAAACCATTACTTTATCCAAAAACGCCCAGGAGAGGGGGAAGCTTTCCCGATGCTCGGAGAGTCAAACCTAGATTGGGTTTACCTTGGCAGCGACAGCACCATTCAAGCTTATCTTGCGGAATTAAATCGTGATTTAGCAAGCTTTGAACGTTCGTTACTGGAGTGGTATCAACAAGATGCGATGGGCGTGTGGGGCAGTGATGGCCAGCGTGGTCAAGTGGACGATATTTATCAATACGCTTTCCGTGGCGGCTATCATTACTACCGCTTGAAAGTGACTAAGTACGGTTATTTCCCTTACCCAACCGATCCCAATCCAACCAACAGTAGCTGGGAATATCTCGGTCAGTTTTAAGTTCCTCACTGGATCGTGAGGTAAAGTCGTAAAATGCGCCACTCGCTGTTAAGCGAGTGGCGTTAAGTTTTAATGAACGAGGTTTTTAAATAGATAGGTGCTCGTTAGCAAACGACTTTAATCGCTAAACCACCTTGGGACGTTTCACGATATTTGGCGTTCATATCTTTACCTGTCTCAAGCATGGTTTCGATCACTTTATCAAGCGAAACACGAGGTGCCGATGAGCGGCGTAGCGCCATCCGCGTTGCGTTGATCGCTTTCACTGCAGCAATACCATTGCGCTCGATACAAGGCACTTGTACTTGTCCCGCGACAGGGTCACAGGTTAAGCCCAAGTTATGTTCCATCGCAATTTCAGCGGCCATGCAAACTTGTTCAGGGCTTCCACCCATCAGTTCTGCAAGGCCCGCGGCTGCCATCGAACAGGCAACACCTACTTCACCTTGACAACCCACTTCCGCACCAGAAATAGAAGCGTTACGTTTGTAAAGCCCACCGATAGCTCCAGAGGCGGCAAAGTAACGGATATAGTCTTTTTCAGTAACGGTCTGAATGAATTTATCGTAATAGGCTAACACTGCAGGAATAATACCGCATGCGCCATTAGTAGGTGCCGTCACCACACGTCCACCCGCGGCATTTTCTTCGTTCACTGCAAAAGCGTACATGTTTACCCAGTCAACGACCGCCATTGGATCGTTAGTGGTTTTTTCTGAGGTCATTAACTGTTGACGAAGTGCTGCTGCTCGGCGTGGAACACGAAGAGGCCCTGGTAAGATACCTTCAGTATTCATACCGCGGTCCATACATTCGCGCATGGTTTTCCAAATATTAGCAAAGTAAGTACGAACTTCTTCATCAGAATGCAGTGCTTTTTCGTTAGCCATAACCAGCGTACTGATGGAAAGACCACTCTCTTTGCATTGGTTCATCATCTCGTCAGCGCTAGTGAAGACATAAGGAACTTTAATAGGGTTCTCTTTTTCTTTACCAAAGTTCTCTTCATCAACGATAAAACCACCGCCGATAGAGTAGTAGGTTTTTGAGTAAACGACCTCATCATCGATCCACGCGTGGATCTGCATGCCGTTTTCGTGCAAGGACAAATTCGTTTTGTGGAAATTCATTCCACCTTCTTTAGGAAACGATACGGTATGACAGTGCATACCAACGGGAAGACGCTCGGTTTCTTCAACGCGTGCGATAAAGCCTGGAATAGCATCGATATCAACTTTCTCAGGGGTATTACCAGCAAGACCCATGATGATAGCGATATCTGTGTGGTGACCTTTCCCTGTCAGTGATAATGAACCATAAACGTCCACGGTGATTTTAGTGATGTCGCGCAATTTTCCCATTGAACGTAAATCATCAATAAACTCTTTACCCGCTTTCATTGGTCCCACTGTGTGTGAGCTTGAAGGACCAACACCGATTTTATAGATATCAAATACACTAATCATATCGATTACCTCAAAAGTAAGCCCCCCTAGCTAAGAGGGAGGCTCATTATTATAGTTATGTTCTGTATGCAGTATTCATGACGGTTGATATAACCACCAGATTAAAGAGCGCCGTAGATTACAGAAGTAATAGCAGCAAGACCACAGATAGTTGTGAAAATCTGTACTGGTGCTGAAGTCTTGAACTTCGCCATTGCAGGGATCTTGTGCATTGCAAATACAGGCAGCAGGAACAAGATGCCAGCAATCATCGGTGCGCCCATGGTTTCAATCATGCCTAGGATGCTTGGGTTTACAATCGTTACGATCCAAGTTGTCAACACGATGAAGATCAGTGACATTTTTTCAATCTTGCTTACTGAGCTATTTGAGCGAGATTTAATCAAACCAACTAGGCCTTCATGTGCCCCTAAAAAGTGACCAAAGTAGCTAGAGGTAATCGCTGCAAAGGCAACAAGAGGACCCATGTAAGAGATGATTGGTGATTCATGGATGTTTGCTAGGTAAGAAAGCACAGAAATGTTTTGCTCTTTTGCTAACGCGAGTTGCTCTGGCGACAGAGACAGCACAACAGAGAACACGAAGAACATCACAAAACCCATCAGCATCATGGCCGAGCCACCAGTGATCATATCGGTTTTCTTAACCGCGTTGTCACCATGTTGTAGGCGTTGCTCTTTAGAGAACTGGCTAATGATTGGGCTGTGGTTGAATGAAAACACGATGATAGGAATTGCAAGCCAAACGATGGTTGGCATCGCAGACCAATCAGGTGCGACTTCAATCATAGAGGTGTTCCACTCTGGAATAAGGTAGAAAGAAAGTGCTAATAAAATGAAAACCAATGGATACACCATGGCAGACGTTGCTTTTAGCATCAGCTCTTTACCAAATACTACGCCAGCCGTCATTGCCACAATCAGCGCACCAGAAAGTAACCAACGAGGAATCGATTCCATGCCAACTTGGTTAACAAGGAAGGAATCAACGGTGTTTGTGATACCAACGCCGTAGATAAGAACGATAGGGTAGATGGCGAAAAAGTATGCGAACGTAATAAGGTTTGCGCCAGTTTTACCAAAATGCTCTTCTACTGTGTCAGTAATATCAGAATCAACATTTTTTGAAGAAAGAACAAAGCGAGCTAAGCCTTTATGTGCGAACCAAGTCATTGGCGCCGCAATTAGGGCTAACATTACTAATGGCCAAAAACCACCCGCACCAGCTTTAATTGGAAGGAAAAGTACACCGGCACCAACGGCTGTACCAAAAAGTGAAAGACACCAAGTGAAATCTTTATAAGTCCACTTGCTAGAGGATTGTACGGCAGATGCCGACGAAGTTGTTGTGTTCATATTGTATTACTCATTTTTGGGAACAGGAAATAAGTCGAGCGCATTTTGCATAATTTTCTCATTCGAAAACTAGATCTAAATCATGTAACGTTCTGGCTTATTGAATGATATGTCAAAAACCCATTTTTGATCACGAAAATGGCGTGCTACATGTGAGTAATGTTAATGATTTTGATTAGTAAAAGTTATCAATATAATGCTTCGATTAACATTTATTCATGCCAAACGTTTGCTTTTGGACGGGATAAGGAAAAATAATCATCCGTGTTATTTAAACTTATGGTTGAATAGTTTGAATATTAATGAGGTTGAATAACTTGTTTTTGCAAAACATGAATGATCTGCGCTGTCATCCCCCAAATAAAATGATGTTGATAAGGGATGGCGAAAACGCGATGTCGTTGATTTTTTACTTGAAATAATTCGCTATAGAGTTTGTTTCGATCAAACAGGTGGTGGGCGGGAACTTCAAATATTTCGTCCACTTCATTGGTATCAATAATGGCCTTGTAATTGGGGTTGATAAAAGCAAGAAAGGGCGTCACTACAAATTTACTGACGGTAACCAATTCAGGCAGTTGCCCAAAAATAGTAATGTCGTTTGCTAGAATTCCAATTTCTTCTCTTACTTCACGAAGCGCAGTGATCTGCAGCGAGCCATCGACTTCCTCATATTTCCCGCCAGGAAAACTGATTTGTCCCGGATGATGTTTAAGGTGCGCAGCTCTCTTGGTTAATACCACATTTAAACCATTCTTCCGCTCAACAAAACCAATTAACACTGAAGCCTTGCGTAAGGTTTGAGGAGCAAGGTGTGCCACACGACGGATAGATTCTTCATGATAAGGCACAGGTTGTTGCAACTGAAAGCGCTGGATAAGCCGATCTTTTGTCAAGGGGGTCGCAGTCTGTACGCTGTTTCTCTTCATTTTCGTTACCTATTCGGATTTTGCGTCTACCTCTTTTTAGCCTAGTTCAATAAACCTTGGAAAGGTTAACGAGGTTGTTCGAGCACAGGTAAAATTCGGCTCAGTTTATCCAGTGTCTCCTGATATTCAAGCTCACACTGACTATCGGCAACAATACCGCCACCAGCCCAAACGTGCAGTTGTTGCTTCTCTGCCACCAAAGTTCGGATAGCAATACTGCTGTCCATTGTCCCGTGGCGGCTAATATAGCCGATGCTGCCACAGTAAGCGCTACGGCGGTGAGGCTCTAACTCCTCAATAATTTCCATTGCACGTACTTTTGGTGCGCCAGTAATTGAGCCTCCGGGGAAGCTGGCTCTTAATAGATCGGCCGCGCAATAGGTGGAATCAAGTTCTGCGCGAATGGTACTCACAAGGTGATGCACGGCAGGAAAACTTTCAATATCGAACAGCTTAGGCACATGTACAGACCCCGGTTTTGCCACACGGCCAACATCGTTTCGTAATAGGTCAACGATCATCAAGTTTTCTGCTTGATCTTTTTCTGCGCAAGCAAGGTCTGCCGCGTTAGCGGCGTCAATGCTGGGGTTATCGCTTCTTGGTCGGGTGCCTTTTATCGGCTTAGTTTCGATGATGTTGTGTTTGACCTGCATAAAACGTTCGGGAGAGACACTCAAAATCGCTGACTTCTCTAGGCGAATAAAAGCCGAAAATGGTGCGCAATTAAACGCTTCCAGTTTTTGATAAGCTTGCCATTCACTGCCTTCATAATGCGCTTGAAAACGCTGTGCAAGGTTGATTTGATAACAATCACCACTGAGCAAATAGTGCTGGATTTGCTCAAATTTCCGTTGGTAGCTCTCTTTACTCATGTTGGATTGCCAATCAGAGCGTAATACAAAATGGCCGTTGTTTTTGGAGTTCTGAGTGTTGAGCCACTGCCATGCTTCATCAATATGATTGCCCACCACGTAGGCGGCTTGGTGCAAATGATCAACGACCACAGCCCATTGATAGAGACCAATCGCCATATCAGGTGTGGATAGATCGTGCTCAGCAAGCGTTGGAATTCGTTCTATCTGCCGCCCTAAGTCATAGGCAAAATAACCGAGTGCACCGCCCACGAAAGGAAGGTCTATATCGCTTTGAACATCGGGCAAATACTGCTGCTGCAACTGTTTGAGCAGTTGGAATGGGTCTACCTGAGAATCATAACGAGACTGCGGTTCGCATACCGTCGTTTTATCCCCTTGTGTCACTAAGGTGACCAGTGGTTCAGCGACTAAAATATCAAAACGGCTATCGATATGCGTCTTAGAGGCGGAGCGCAACAGCATAGCCCACGGGCAGTCTTCGATTTTAGAAAACAATTGGTGAGCGAGATCGACATGGTAAGTCAGTGCGTTAACTTGGATATGATTGAATTCGTTGTTGTTCATTTGCGTAATTTGTGACAAAGAGACCGATCACTGCATGGCGTGTTGAGTAAAGCAAGAGTATCATAAAATGCAAATTAAAAGCTGCTACTTGATTGAATCACATCAATAAGTTGATTTTTTGCTGAGAAGCTTACCGCTTATTGAATGAGGAACATGCAACAGTCAAGGGAAGCATAACAATAACGAGGCACGCAATGACGGTAATTCGCAAGCAGGATGTGATCAGCAGTGTCGCTGACGCTCTTCAATATATCTCTTACTACCACCCTCTGGACTTCATTCAAGCGCTAGAAAAGGCTTATCATCGAGAAGAGAGTCAAGCTGCGAAAGATGCGATCGCACAAATTCTCATTAACTCGCGCATGTCAGCAGAAGGGCATCGACCCATTTGCCAAGATACCGGCATTGTAACCTGTTTTGTCAACATTGGTATGAATGTGCAATGGGAGTCTGATCTCACGGTGCAAGAAATGATTGATGAAGGAGTTCGTCAAGCGTACACCAATCCAGATAACCCATTGCGCGCTTCTATATTAATGGATCCTGCTGGTAAGCGTATTAATACTAAAGACAATACGCCTGCTGTCGTTCATATCAATATGGTGCCAGGAAATAAAGTCGACATTCAAATCGCAGCCAAAGGCGGCGGCAGTGAGAACAAAACCAAGATGGTAATGCTCAATCCTTCCGATGACATTGCTGAATGGGTAGAAAAAACCGTACCCTTGATGGGGGCGGGTTGGTGCCCTCCGGGTATGCTCGGCATTGGTATTGGCGGCACCGCGGAAAAGGCTGCTGTGCTTGCTAAAGAATCATTGATGGAGCATATCGATATTCAAGAACTGATTGATCGTGGTCCACAAAATGCGGAAGAAGAACTGCGGTTAGATATTTTTAACCGCGTGAACCGTTTAGGCATTGGTGCGCAAGGGCTTGGTGGCTTAACCACCGTTGTGGATGTAAAAATCAAAACAGCGCCGACTCACGCCGCGTCTAAACCTGTTTGTATGATCCCTAACTGCGCGGCGACCCGCCATGTTCACTTTACGCTAGACGGCACGGGCCCTGCTGAACTTACACCACCAAAGCTAGAAGATTGGCCACAAATTGTGTGGGACGCAGGAGCAAGCGCGCGCCGCGTCAACCTTGATGCGGTCACTAAAGAAGAGGTTCAAGAGTGGAAAACCGGTGAAACACTGCTTCTTTCCGGTAAGATTTTAACGGGCCGCGATGCCGCACATAAACGACTCCAAGCAATGTTGCAAAATGGCGAAGGGCTGCCTAAAGGCGTCGATCTTAAAGGTAAATTTATCTATTACGTTGGCCCCGTTGATGCGGTGGGTGATGAAGTTGTTGGTCCAGCAGGCCCGACGACATCGACTCGCATGGACAAATTTACCGACATGATGCTTGATGAAACGGGCATTATGGGGATGATAGGCAAAGCAGAGCGTGGCCCTGCGACGGTGGAGTCAATCAAAAACCACAAAGCGGTCTACTTGATGGCGGTGGGTGGCGCGGCTTACTTAGTGGCGAAAGCGATTAAGAAAGCACGCGTGGTGGCATTCGAAGATTTAGGTATGGAAGCCATTTATGAATTCGAAGTTGAAGACATGCCAGTCACGGTTGCGGTGGACTCGCGTGGCGCGAATGCTCACCAAATAGGCCCAGACACATGGAAAGTGAAGATTGCCGAAGCTCAAAAGAAAGCTTAATCTGATCTCATCGCGTTCTCACGATAACTGCAGCTTAGGCTGCAGTTATCGTCTATAAAATAAGTAGATAATTGAAATGCTCATTTGCAAAACTAGGAGGGTAGATGCCTCGTTTTATTAAAATATTACAAATTATTATCGCTATTGTGGTTGGGGTTTTCCTCGGCTATGACCTTATTCTACATGGCATCAGCATCTTCGATGATAAGTACGTCACAATCACCTGCGTGTTATGGGTGATGCTTGAGGCTGCATTGTTTGTGATTTATAAATTAATAGAAGATGATTGAGCCGATGTGAGCAGCTCAACACAGAACAGCGATTTTTTTGGCCAAAAAAGCCTAAGCCTCTGATTCTTGTCAGGGGCTTTTTGTTCATCTCTGATTAAGGTGAATACACATAAAGTAGCGTCATCAAATGAAGTGGAGTGAGTGAATGAAGCACATTCGTCGAGAAATGACTGATTTAATTAACCGTGGATTAGATTCGCATGTTCGAATTGCTGTCACGGGGTTATCGCGAGCGGGGAAAACGGCTTTTATTACCTCCTTAGTGAACCAATTACTGCACACCTCTACCCATGATAATTTACCGCTATTTTCCGCAACGCGTGACCGACGCATTGTGGGTGCAAAACGTGTCCCTCAAACTAACTTAATGGTTCCACGCTTTGCTTACGATGAAGCGATGTCACAGTTACACAGCGAACCTCCACATTGGCCTGTGCCCACTCGTGACGTCAGCGAAATTCGCCTAGCGATCAAATACAAACCTAAAAAGCGCAGTAAAAAATTATTTGGTCACACGGCCACACTTTATCTCGATATTATCGACTATCCGGGTGAATGGCTGTTGGATCTGCCTCTGCTCGAAATGACCTATGAACAGTGGTCAGAACAGCAGTTTTCAGCGCTAAGTGGACTGCGTTCCTCATTAGCCGAGCCGTGGCTTGAGGGGTTAGCTAAACTTGATGTAACGCATGATACCAATGAGCAAAAGCTTGCTTCACTGTCGATGCTGTTTACGGAGTATTTGCACGCGTGTAAAAATGCTGGTTTACATTGGGTGCAACCGGGGCGTTTTGTGTTGCCGGGAGAGCTAGAAGGTGCGCCTGTTCTGCAATTTTTCCCATGCCGTAATCCGTACGGTGAAGACAAGCCGGCTCCCAATAGTAATTACAGCATGTTAAAAGCACGCTATGAAGAATACCAAAACAAGGTTGTGAAAGCTTTTTACAAAAATTATTTTGCCACGTTTGATCGGCAGATTGTGTTAGTCGATTGCTTATCTCCACTCAATGACGGCTACGACTCCTTTTTGGATATGCGTCGTGCGCTTGAACAGATTATGCATAGCTTTCGTTATGGTCGTAATGGTTTACTCAAGCGTCTGTTTGCACCCAAGATAGACAAAGTGCTGTTTGCCGCAACCAAAGCGGATCATGTCACCCCTGAACAACACCCGCATTTGGTGTCGTTACTGCAGCAGATGGTTCATCCTGCTTGGCAAAGCGCCGCCTATGAGAATATTGAGATGAGTTGCATCAGTATGGCATCGATACAGGCCACACAAGCGGGTTTTATTGATAGCGGTGAGCGCACCATTCCAGCCTTACAAGGTGTGACTCTCGACGGCGAAACTTTGACCATTTTTCCCGGCGATGTGCCGAAAAAGTTACCTAACAAAGAGTACTGGCACCATCAAGGGTTTGAATTCACCAGTTTTAAACCAAGAGCATTTAGCTGTGATGAACCTTGCCCTCATATCCGTTTAGATAAAGCGTTGGAATATTTAATTGGAGATAAGCTGAAATGAGTGATTTAAAAACCAAGCAAATCTTTAATCAAAGATTAGAACCACAACAGAAGAGTACGCCAGAGCTTACGGCTCAACAGCAATTTCAAAATAATGAAGCCTTCATTCCAATGCCGATCAGCAATGAAGAGAGTGCTGCGGAAAAAGAGTTGGAGCAAATCATTCGTCCACCACAAGGTCGGAGATGGCGAGCTGCGGCATTAGTTATAAGCTTTGCAGGTTTAATCGGTTGGCAAGCTATCGATTCAGTTATCACGGCGATTCAATCAGCGGACTGGTTAGCATTAGGATGGGCGGGATTTATTGCTGGTTTGGCATCGTTAGGCTTAAGTACCTTAATCAAAGAGCTGTGGAAGTTACGAGCACTTCGCCATCATTTTAGTATTCAAGAGCAAAGCGAACAGCTTATGCAAACCGACAGCGTTGGCCATGGGCTCGCGTTCTGCCAAGCTCTAGCTAAACAAAGTGGCATAAAAACCGAAAGCCCAGCCTATGATCGTTGGTTAAACAGCGTTAATGCTTCACACAGCGATGCTGAAATACTCGATATGTACGATGCTATAGTGGTGAGTGAACAAGATAAACAAGCAACCAAAATCGTCTCACAATATTCAACAGAAGCGGCAGCTTTAGTGGCAATTAGCCCTTTAGCCATCGCAGATATGTTGTTAGTGGCATGGCGTAATTTCACTATGATTGATCAACTGGCAAAACTGTATGGAGTGCCATTGGGTTACTGGTCTCGTCTCTCTTTATTTAAGTCCGTATTGATTAATATGGCTGCGGCAGGTGCCAGCGAACTCGCTATCGACGCCAGCATGGATCTCCTTTCTATGGATTTAGCCGGAAAAGTATCCGCGCGGGCAGGGCAAGGTTTAGGAGTGGGAATATTGACCGCTCGTCTTGGTTTGAAAGCCATGGCACTGCTCAGGCCGATGACATGGCAGCCAGACAGAAAAGTAAAATTAGGGGCGATTCGCAAACAGATCGTCGCAAGAATCGCCGCGCTTACGGTGAAATAAGCAACATTTATCAAATAATATGCCCGAATGTGAACCTCAAAACATGAGATAACTTGACGCCATACAAGGCTTGATAGAAACTACTGTCAACTTTTCCTGACACTTTTTATTAGGATTTTTAAGTGCGTCTTGAAGTCTCTTGTGAAGATAGACTCGGCCTAACCCGAGAACTGCTCGATATTCTTGCATCGAGAAACATTGATTTACGTGGGATTGAAATCGATGTCATCGGCATTATTTACCTCAACTGCCCTGACATTGATTTTGAAACATTCAGTGAATTGATGGCTGAAATTCGCCGAATTTCTGGCGTAAAAGATGTTCGGAAAATTCAATTCATGCCCATGGAGCGGCATAACACCGAGTTAATTTCATTACTCAACAACGTGCCTGATGCGGTGCTGGCGATTGATCTGAAAGGGTTTGTTGATATGGCAAACTATTCAGCGTTATCGCTGTTTAACAAAACAGAGAAAGAGGTGATAGGGCAGCCGATTTCTGCATTATTACCTTTCTTTAACCTATCACGCTGGCTTGAAGGCAACAAAGCACGACAACGTGAGGAGATCGTGCACGATGGTCTCGATTATCTGATGGAGATGATGCCTGTTTATATTACGGGTGAGTCGAAAGAATCCACCTTGGCGAGTACCATGATGATGATTCGTTCTAAAAGCCCTAGCGGCGTCGTCGATGATGCTTTGCCCTTACACAATAACCTTGGTTTTGAACATTTTGTCGGAGTTTCTAACCGCCATAAAGCGCTCATTAGCCAAGCTAAGAAGCTGTCAATGCTTGATCAACCTTTGCTTATAGAAGGCGAAACCGGAACGGGTAAAGAGATGTTGGCCAAGGCTTGTCATAATCGCTCTCACCGTGCCTCCTTTCCTTTCTTAGTTCTGAGTTGTGCTTCAATGCCGGATGATGTTGCGGAAACGGAGTTGTTTGGTCATGCGCCAGGGTCATTTAATCATCAACAAGGCCATAAAGGTATTTTTGAACAGGCGAATGGCGGCACCGTTTTTCTCGATGAAATCGGGGAGATGAGCCCTCATTTACAAATTAAACTACTGCGCTTCTTGCAAGATGGTACATTCCGCCGCGTTGGTGAGGAGCATGAAGTTCATGTTAATGTTCGTGTGATTGCCTCGACGCGTCACAAGTTGGCAGATTTAGCCGAATCAGGCGCATTTCGTGAAGATCTTTTTTATCGTCTGAATGTGTTAACTCTCCGTATTCCTACTTTGCGTGAGCGGTCTAACGACATTCAGCCATTGCTTGAACTGTTCGTGGCGAAACACATTAAGAAAATGGGTATGGTCAAACCACTACTAGCGGAAGATTTGGCGGATCAGCTCTCTCATTACCAATGGCCAGGCAACGTACGACAGTTGGACAACATGGTGCTCAGGGCGCTAACGGAGATGTCTGATAATCAGTTAACAGTGGACCTCTTCCATCTGCCGCAGCTTGAAACCGTTCATACTGGCAATACTCATGTCAATCTTGATGGCTCATTAGATGACATTATGAAAGAGTATGAATCTCAAATTTTGGAACGTTTATACCAGTCTTTCCCTTCAAGCCGTAAGTTGGCTAAGCGTTTAAACGTATCACACACCTCTATCGCCAATAAGCTACGCGACTACGGAATTAGGAAAAATTGATGCAGTCATGCAGCACCTTGTCCCAAGTGTATGAAGTGGACAATGATATTTTAGTGCGAACCGCAAAACTTGAAGATGCGGAGATGATCGCCGCCTATTTTACGAGTAATCGTGAACATTTACGGCCTTGGGAACCTAAGCGAGAAGCGGCGTTTTTTGAGGCTCACGGGTGGGCACAGCGGCTGATTAAACTTGGTGAGCTGCATAAAATGCAATTAGGCTATTATTTGCTCATCATCGATATTAACAGTGGTGACATGCTTGGCACCATTTCGTTTAGTAACCTCTCACGCTTTCCATTTTATGCTTGTAATCTCGGCTATTCGTTAGCGAAGAATGCACAAGGTAAAGGCATCATGGGCCGTGCATTAAAAATGGCGTGCCACTACATGTTTAAGGTACAAAACCTACACCGTATCATGGCTGGTTATATGCCAATCAACAAACGCAGTGAAGCGGTGTTGATGAAAATGGGCTTTCAGGCCGAAGGTCACGCTAAAAATTATTTGCTCATTGATGGCCAATGGGAAGATCACAACCTAACAGCATTGATTAATGCTGATTGGCGCCCAAGCTAATGGGTTATCGTTTTAAAAGTAAAGCGGCTATATTCACAAGTCAGCTAAAACATTAAGGAAATTCAATGTCGTATTTGCCTTTGGATCAATACCAAAGAAAATGGATTTTCACTCACCAATCAATGCCAGTTCCTGAGCAAGATCTGGTGCATATTAAACCCATGTCTCAAGCCAGAGCGGCTCAGTTTTGGCTGGAAAATATCAGTGCTCAAAGCCCAGATTCAGAGAGGTTAAGTTCTCAAGATTGGCCTCGTAAAGCAGGCAGTTGGATCAATGAAATCAGTTGGATGAAAGAATGGGAAAGTGACGATGAATCATTACCCGTTGATATTTTGGCCCATATTGATTGGCAAAATGACGTGACCGTTTATTTTTGTTATGAAAAGTACAATATTATCGAAACCCAATGGTCGGTATTTAAAAAATACTGGAAAAATTTCTTATTTTACGATGATGGACCAATCTTATTGGGGCGTCGCCGTGCTCAAGCGTTATGGTTTGGTTCAAATGGCAAAGTCAAATTGGGTAATAGAAAGTAACGAATAAACGAATAAAAAGCAGCCTAGGCTGCTTTTTATTCGTTCTACAGTACTCGAAAGTTATTTAATTGATACAAACTTTATAACATCACGCTACCCATTCTTTCCTATACTGATCATAAGAGATGTTCGGGAGGGCGTATGGGCGATAAAATTCTCCAATCTGTTGTTGAAATTACGGGGCAGAAAAATGCGGTGTCATTGGGTTATTGTGTCATCAGCGCTCTAGTCGAGATGTTGCCTCTGAAGTCGGCCTGCTTAGAACATTATATTGGACCTCATTCCTATGTCATTGCAAAAGCTACTATCTGTAGCCGGATACCTGGAAAATTTGAAATTAACTGGGAATATGAGGGCGAGACGGTTCCAAGTTATGAACATAACCATTCTGATATCGAGCCCAAAATAGAAGATTTAGGTACAAACGGATACCATTGCATTTACCCTATTGCGATCAACGATAGTTTTTCTGCTAGGTTGTCTCTGATTCTAAAAGTTCCGCCCAAACAATATCGAATGCTTATTGAAGGCTTTGTTAAAATTTACCAAAATTACGTTTTATTATTGCATGAAAATGAGCGTGACAAGCTGACAGGGTTGTTGAATCGAAGGACGTTAGAGGATAGGTTGCGCCTTAGCTTTGATGTGCTTCCTGAAACGACGACAGTAGGCTCAGTGATGCCTTGGGTTGCCATCATTGATCTCGACCATTTTAAACGGATCAATGATAATTTTGGCCATCTGATTGGCGATGAAGTTTTGCTCTTGGTGGCTCAGCAAATGCAGAATTTTTTTCTTAATCAAGAACAACTGTTTCGGTTTGGTGGAGAAGAGTTCGTCATTATTTTTCCTGCCAGTGAGTATGAGGTTGTGCTAAACAGAACCGAGAGGTTTAGACAGCACATCGAGCAGTTTCGTTTTCCTCAGGTTCAACATATCACGCTTAGCATTGGTATCTGCTCTATCTCGCCAAGAGAATATCTCTCAACGATTTTAGATAGAGCAGACAAAGCACTCTACTTCGCCAAAAACCACGGCCGCAATCAAGTACAATGTTATGAAGACTTGTTGCGTAGCGGTGTATTCATTGAAAACGAAGAGGGGGACAGTAGTGCCGAACTATTTTGAACTATTCACCTTATTTCTTCGCCGATAGCGTGCTACCCATTGAGGCAGTGATGATCATCGTAATGGCGATCCATTGCGTTAAGCTTAATTGTTCTTGAAGAATAATTAATCCAGCTAATGCGGCGATGGCGGGCTCTAAGCTCATTAACACACTAAAGTGTTGTGTAGACAAACGCTTTAAAGCCGACATTTCTAGGCAATAAGGTACGGCGCTTGAAAGAATCGCGACAGATAACGCCATAGGCAGTATTGACCACGTAAAAATAGACGCCTCTGATAATACAACGCCGATTGGAAACGCAAACAGGGCCGCAATCGTCATTCCTATCGCAACGGTTGCGCCTCCAGAACCGACACTCCCCGCCCTTTGACCAAACCATATGTAGGCTGCCCAGCATCCGCCGGCCGCTAAAGCCAGTGCAACGCCAATCGGATCAAGTGCATCGACACCCGTTAGATCGGGCAATAAAAAAACAATACCCAGAATAGCAAGCGCAACCCAAATCAGATCTTTTTTGCGTTTAGATGAGAGAAATGCAATGAGTAATGGCCCTGAAAACTCCAACGCAACCCCAATACCAAGAGGAATTCGTTCAATAGCAAAATAGAACATCAGTTGCATGCCACCTAGGCTTGCTCCGTAAATGATCATTGAGCGCCATTGTGAAAGAGAAAGTCGTAACTGCCATGGGCGAAAAATTATTAACAGTATTAATGCAGAGAGACCAACGCGCAGTGCAATTGTTCCACCTGGGCCAACAATAGGAAATAACTGCTTGGCTAGTGACGCGCCAGATTGAATGGTGGTCATGGCCAAGAGTAGAGTTAACACAGCCAAGAATATAGGGGATTTAATCGGTCGCATGCGCATCCATATGAAATAAAAGAAACGGGCCGATTATGCCTGAAAAATAAAGGGGTTAATAGGAACAACGAGCGGTGAATTAAAAGGGGATACCGTGAGTGCAAAACACTCACGGACCAAAAGATAAATAAGTGGGCTTGGCTTAGTGGATGTAGAAACGAGGGTTTGCCGTTCCCCAAATCGTATACAGTTCAGGGAATATGAGCTCTGCGTTTTCTTCCAGCTCACTGACAGTGATTCGGCCTTGCTTTTGCGCGCCAAACAAGGTGACTTCCTGATTAGGAAGGACGCCTTTCACATCGGTTACGTCAACCAATGTGGTGTTCATTGAGGTTACTCCAACCACCTTTGCTCGTTGACCGTTAATCAATACGTCACCGCGATTGCCCATTTTTCTTGGGTAACCATCTGAATAGCCAACAGGCAGATTTGCCAAAACACTCTCTTTGGTTACGCGGTATGTACTGTCATAGCCAACAGTGCTTCCTTTAGGAAGATGATGCAATGACGCAATACGTGTTTTGAATGAGACGATTGACGGATATTCCGGGTTAGTTGGTAAGTCGCCATATAGGACGCCGCCAGGACGTACCATATCAAGTTGTGCTTCCGGTACATTGAGAGCAGTGTAGGAGTTGGCAACATGCAAAATCAGTTCATCGCGTTTTAGGTTTGCTTGCTGAATCAACCAAGCTGAATTGGTATTAAAACTGGCCAACTTGCTGCGGATTTCGTCTGGATTGTAATTGGGGAAATGCGTCATTATCCCAACAATTTGTATGCCACTTTGAGTAGCAATCGCAATCGATTCTTGTTTTCCTGCATCGGTTGACATATCGATACCATTGCGTCCCATACCGCCATCATTTAATGCCACATGTACTCTTATCGTTTTACCTTTTTGCTGGCTTAGCTGAGCGAGTTGCTCAGCTTGCATTTTGCTACCGATGAGCTCTTCGATATCGAACTCGACACTTTGTGCGATTTCATCAATGCTCGCAGAGCGAACACGCATCAACTGGCCTTTAAACCCGCTCTCACGTACGGCTCTAGCCTCTGCATTACTGGTAATTGCGATACAAGGGATCCCTTGCGCGAGAATAGTTGGCATTAAACCGCGAATACCGTTGCCGTAAGCATCAGCCTTCATCACGGCGCAAATTTTAGTTTGGCTGTTGATGTGGCTCTTAAACTGCTCAATATTTTGTTTGAATTGGCCAAGATCGATCTCAAGCCAAGTATTGGATTGCTGAATTTCTTGTATAGAAGGCTCACTGACGTTAAGGCTTAAAGGTGCAGAAGTCGCTGAAAAAGAGGGTAAAGCCATGGCAATTGACAGTGTAAGAAAAGAGGCTTTGAAATTCATTCTATCTCCTAGGTAAGTAAAAACAAGAAAGCCCCGTTAGGGGCTGACTCTATTTTAGTTAAGTTTGAAACGCCCCATTGCGTCTTGCAATGTGACCGATAATTGACTGAGTTCGTGGCAAGCTTGCGCCGTTTGTTCTGAACCCTGCGCGACTTCTTGTGAAGCCGTATGAATATTTTCAATGTTGCGGCTTAGTTCATCGGCAACGGAATCTTGTTCACTACAAGCGCTGGCGATTTGTGTTCCCATATCCGCAATTTGAGCTACTGAGTTTTCAATTGAAACCATCAATTGCTGCGAGTGGGTTCCTTGAACGACGCAAGAGTCAATGCTGACGCGCGAACGTTCGGTTGCTTCTTTTGCTTCGCCTGCCATGGTTTGTAATTTTTCAATAATGGTTGTGATTTCGCCAGTTGAAGCTTGAGTTCTTCCCGCAAGGGTGCGCACTTCATCGGCAACAACAGCAAAGCCTCGGCCAGATTCACCAGCGCGGGCTGCTTCAATCGCAGCGTTCAGTGCCAATAGGTTTGTTTGCTCAGCGATGTTACGAATAACGTCAAGTACCACGTTAATTTGTGTGGATTGTTGTTCTAAATTTGCAACGGTTTCGCCAGCCTGACCAATAATTGTAGCCACTTGTTGAATGGAGCTCACCATCGCGGCATTGTCTGTCGCACCCTCTTTGGCTTTAGTGTTGGCACTACTTGCTTGTGATGCTGAGTCTTCCGTGTTGCGTGCTACATCGGCCACTGCGGCTTTCATTTGCGTCATCGCTGTTGCGACTTGTGTGATCTGATATTGCTGCTCTTTCATACCTTGAGCTGAGATATTGGAGATTTGACTCATCTCTTCCACAGCACTGCTCAGTTGTGTTACAGCGGAGATGATCTCTTCGATCAGTTGACGTAAATTGTTCTGCATCTTTTGTGAGGCATCGGCAAGTTCACCTAATTCGTCATTGCCAATAGCATTACGATCGATCTGTTTTGCTAAGTTACCTTCTGCAATCGCGTTTGCTTGGTCAACAACCAAACGCAAAGGCCCACAAATTATGCGAGTCAAGAAGAGGGTGATAATGACCATGACGACGATAATGGAAACATTACTGATACTTGATGAAGTGTTCAGTGTGTCAACTGCTTTAAGAATATAGCTTTTGTTGCCATCCATTGCTTTTTGCAAGATGCCAATCAGCGTTTTTATGTCGGCTTCAATATGACGAAAATTATCGAGAGATTGGTTTAACAGTTTATGCGCACTATTTTTGTCATTGTTCGCTAAAGCCTGATTAAACTGAGTCATGATCGTTGTGTAACTATCCCAATTAGCCATCAAACTCTTGAATGTTTGCTCCTCTTCTCCTGGCCAAACACTTTTACCATACTGTTTTAAACCTGCATCAACCTCTTGTTGTAATTGACGGCTAGTCACTAGGCGTTGTTTCACTTCGTTTATATCATCGGTGAGCAAGGAAGCAAACTGCGTACGACGCCAATAGGAGAGTTTATCTCCCATTGAATCTACGTGTTGTAGTGCAGGCAGTGTATCGTCGGCAAAATTCACCAACTGACTTTTGACTTCTTGGAGTTCGCTATATAAAAACCAAGCGAAGAGGATGTTGATTAAAGCGATGAGGCTAAATGAGCCTGCAATTTTCTGTCTGATGGATAGATTTTTTAAAAACATGAATGAGTTACCTTTGATTGTTTTTGTCAAAAGTCGCTTAAGCGAACAACATCCATTTACCGACAATGTGATCTACATCCTAATTGGTCGCGGATATTATCATGTTATCTATAAATTGACGATACCTATACTATTAAAGTAGCAGATGTTTGATTGTGCAAAGATAAAACGATTGATTAATTTTAATGATGTGAGGGTGGTTGATTATTGGTTTAACACCTAAGAGTGGTGAGAGGATTTGCAAGCGACCCCTCATTCTGAGTATTTGAGAGTGTCCTGAATTCTGTGTAACTGTCTAAACTTAAGCCTTAAAGGCTAAGGATGGACAATATGGATAAGAAAGCACTCGAAGCTTTTGCTCGTGAAGCAGCAAAGTCAATTAAGACAGAAT
>NZ_CAWPIM010000012.1:0-40233 GCF_963888245.1 Vibrio sp. B4-6 | reverse complement strand
GAGCAGCAGAAAGAACAATATCATTGTCTTTCAGCTTTTTTCTGGCATCCAGTGAGTCCATAAAAAGATCGGGGATTTGCTGAAGAAGCGCAGATTTTATATCTTGTGCAGTGTCAAACTTATACACCCAATTAGACTTAAAGTGTGAAACGCTTTCTACAAACTCAAGCACTTTCTGATTTTCAACATGGCTTGAAAAATCGGCAGTCGGGTTATTCTTCCAAATTGGAAGGATATTCATAATATTAGAGTTTACAAATACATAAATAGGAATGCCCTTTCTTTTCGCTTCAAGGTATTCTAAGTTTGTTATAGATTTACCACTGTCAGTTTGGAATCCATAACGACCACCGATGATCAGAACGAAGATATCTGCCTTTTCACGCACATTACGTAAACAGTTAGATATCGTATCCGTATCAGGAGATACTGGAAACGAGTCATACTCTGACAAAACCGGCTCAAGCCCGAATGTTTGAATAAACTCCCTTATATCAGCCCGAACCTGTCCTAAGTCGAAGCATGTAGAGCTAACAAAAACTGTCGGCTTATATCCAATTGGCATACTTTTTCCTCGTGCTTATTTTATCCTGCGCTCTAACGCCCGCTTAAGGGGCAGCCAACGCTACTACCAACTTACCGCATAACACCGTAATCACCAAAACCAACGCATAGTAAAAAATGCCGCGCGTTGGCTGTCCCTCTTGAAGCGTTTGTTATGTGAATTTTTCCAGCGCGCTCAATACACACAACCATTAAATTCAATGACTTGATCGCTTAAAGCATGACTGCCATTGTAAGACTTAACCATACCTCCACGGTAGACAAACTGATTCCAATTTTTCCGCTCCACGTCGAAGTAATGGATAGGCAAAACTAACTCCGAATACCCTGAGCTTCGATAAACATCTGGCTCATAAGCGAAGAGAAAAGAATGAGTTACCCCAAAAGACACTAAGCATCGATCGAGTTCTTTCACGATGACTTTAGCTAAGCCCAAACCACGCTTACTTGGTGTAATGGCAATACCACCAATTATGCCCCCTTTGAAGCTTATTGAGCCCTGCTTCATTAAACGACTATAAGCAAAACCAGTAGCGATAATCTGATTATCGTCTTTAATGAGAATTGCACAGACGAACTCACGATTGAAAATGAACATGGAATCTTGGCCAAAAACGGAGTTTAGATGAGCATTAAGTTCAGCTTCGTAAGCCCCAATCTGACCACTTTTGACAACTGATATTTTCAAGGTTGACTCCATTCACATAACGCCCGGCTAAGGGGTTGACAACGCACCGCCGAACTCAAAAAACACACTGTAAACACTGAACTTCAACTTTGCACTAAAGTCGCCAAGCGTTGGCAATCCCTCTTGAGCCGTTTGTTATGCAAATTCAATGAGATAAACTGACTTTACTCGATCAAAAGCCACGATTGCAATGGTTGAGTGATTCAAGAATCAACCCAAGTAGGAGCCGTGATAAATAAGCCGCCAAAACAAAGCCCACCTTTCAACAACAAACCAAGCTTTTGAATCAGACAAACTCAACGAGCGAAAACTTCAGCAAAAGCAAAATGCTCGATAAACTTGCCCTTTCCACACTTTGCGCACGCTGAATTGACAACAAAACAGCACCAAAACTGATTGAGGCAAACAAAGAACCTTGCCTGTTTTACGGCTTAAGTTAACCACGAATTTGAGGGTAAAAAAGCTCATTTGCCGACAACACAAAACGAATGGCCGGAGAAATCGAAAAGATTGAACCCCTAAATTTACCTGAGTTGCATAACGCCCGGCTAAGGGGTTGACAACGCACCGCCGAACTTAAAAAACACACTGTAAACACTGAACTTCAATTTTGCACTAAAGCCGCCACGCGTTGGCAATCCCTCTTGAGCCGTTTGTTAGGCCAACCAATTGACACCGACACTTTAAAAACCAAAGAACAGGGATTTTTACAAGCTTAAAACCAACTAACCGATTAATTTATCAACCAAAATGCTAAATCAAAAAAGAAACAAAAAACTCAAATTGAGCGGTTTGGAAGAAAAGTGACGAGCGTAGCATGCTCAGCGGACGTTTGGATGCTGAAGGTTATTTTGCCGATGAATTCACAGCGATAAACAACCCAACGCGATCAAGAAACAACAAATATGTGATGACGATTTATTGCTTAAGTCCAGCCATGAGAACATAGAATTCACCGTTCAATTCAAACCCGATTTAGCTGATAAAAACTCACTTTGCCTAACGCCCGGCTAAGGGGTTGACAACGCACCGCCGAACTCAAAAAACACACTGTAAACACTGAATTTCAATTTTGCACTAAAGTCGCCAAGCGTTGGCAATCCCTCTTGAGCCGTTTGTTATGGCTAACAACTCACTGATTTATTGGGTAAAACTTTAGAAAAGGTCTATCCGTTCATCTCGACATTCGTAAGAGCCCATTTCGAATTCTCGACAAATCCAAGGGCGATTTTCGTAAATTGTGCACATGAACGTTTCACGATCTAGAGCTGAACACCAACCATCTGACAAACGCAGCATCGTTTCTCCACCCCATTCATCAAATGCAATGTGCTGCTCTGGTACACCTGTATCGGTAATGATCATAACCTCCAAACGGCAACAACAAGCATGGCAGTTTGAGCACGATATTTCCGGATTTGATACATTTTTAATTGGGATTGTCATCGAGTTCTTCAGCAAGTTTAATCGCAGAATAGTACTCCAATTTAAACCAATTTACCGACATTAATGATGAACTCAACTTGATAGCCATAACGCCCGGTTAAGGGGCTGACAACGCAAAAACACTGAACCTAAAATAACAACCGTAATCACAAAGGCCGATTTGAACAAAAACCGCCACGCGTTGGCAGTCCCTCTTTAACCGTTTGTTATGCCTTAGTACCCAACTTTATGCGCAAAACACCCTTTAACTTATTTTTAACCGGGCTTACTAACTCCTCCCAGTTGTGAGTTAGTTCAAACCAAAATTTTTCAAGATCTTTCGGTTGATTCAAACTATTCAACTCCCCACTTAAATTTCCGACCTCTTTTTGTAACTGCTGTGTCCTTTTAAACGCTTGAACATAATATTTTTCTATTGCATCGAGCGATCCGGTTAAGTCTTTCTCCAAGTCGTCATCAATGTAAATTGACAGTTTCTCTAGCGTCTTCCTAGAATCATGAATATTTTTAAAAGATGAACTAAAAATAGTGAAAATTGAACTCAAACCTAGAAGATATGTAGCCTTATTTAGTTCCGCCTCTTTGATATTTGTAACAGTACAAATATCACTAATGCCGTCACCAAGGTTAATAATTAGCGAGTACAACTCTTTAATGGCTGCGACCCTATCCTGCTCATGGCGACTAAACTTTAAGCTATGCTCATAGTTTTCTTTGTCTAAGTCACTTTTAAACTTTTGCTGTTGTACTTGTAACTCATATAGGTGTTTAGATTTAAGTTTTTCAAATTGATGATTAACTAACACTTTAGCTAAAAAAGCTACAATGCTAGCCCCTGCAAAACTACCAACTAGTATCGAGTTAATGATGTCCATATGAGTCCTAAAGATTTCGTAAGGCATAACGCCCGGCTAAGGGGTTGACAACGCATAGCCGAACTCAAAAAACACACTTAAACACTGAACTTTAATTTTGCACCAAAGTCGCCACGCGTTGGCAATCCCTCTTGAGCCGTTTGTTAGGCCAATAGATTGACAACGATACTTTAAAAACTCAAGAACAAGGCTTGTTTGAAAACTGAAAACCAACTAAGCGATTCATTTATAAACCAAAATTTCAAATCAGCAAAGAAACAAAAAAACTCAAATTGAGCGGTTTGGAAGAAAAGTGACGAGCGTAGCATGCTCGGCGGACGTTTGGATGCTGAAGGTTATTTTACCGCTAAACTCACAACGAAAAGCAACCCAACGCGATCAAGAAACAGCAAATATGTGATGATTATTTATTGCTTAAGTTAAGCCACAAAACATGGAATTTACCGTTCAATTCAATGATAAAAACTCACTTTGCCTAACGCCCGGCTAAGGGGTTGACAACGCACCGCCAAATTTAAAAAACACACCGTAAACACTGAACTTCAATTTTGCACTAAAGTCGCCAAGCGTTGGCAATCCCTCTTGAGCCGTTTGTTAGGCCAATAGATTGACAACGATACTTTAGAAACTCAAGAACAAGGCTTGTTTGAAAACTGAAAACCAACTAAGCGATTAATTTATAAACCAAAATCTCAAATCAGCAAAGAAACCAAAAAACTCAAATTTAACGGTTTGGAAGAAAAGTGACGAGCGTAGCATGCTCGGCGGACGTTTGGATGCTGAAGGTTATTTTGCCACTAAATTCACAACGAAAAGCAACCCAACACGATCAAGAAACAGCAAATATGTGATGACGATTTATTGCTTAAGTCCAGCCATGAGAACATGGAATTCGCCGTTCAATTCAAACCCGATTTAGCTGATAAAAACTCACTTTGCCTAACGCCCGGCTAAGGGGTTGACAACGCACCGCCGAACTCAAAAAACCACTGTAAACACTGAACTTCAATTTTGCACCAAAGCCGCCACGCGTTGGCAATCCCTCTTGAGCCGTTTGTTAGGTCAACCAATTGACACTGAGACTTTCAAAACCAAAGAACGAGCTTTTTTGTAAACTTGAAACAAACTAACCGATTCATTTATAAACCAAAATGCTAAATCAGCAAAGAAACAAAAAACTTAAATTGAGCGGTTTGGAAGAAAAGTGACGAGCGTAGCATGCTCGGCGGACGTTTGGATGCTGAAGGTTATTTTGCCGCTCAATTCACAACGATAAACAACCCAACGCGATCAAGAAACAACAAATATGTGATGACGATTTATTGTTTAAGTCCAGCCATGAGAACATGGAATTCACCGTTCAATTCAAACCCGATTTAGCTGATAAAAACTCACTTTGCCTAACGCCCGGCTAAGGGGTTGACAACGCACCGCCAAATTTAAAAAACACACCGTAAACACTGAACTTCAATTTTGAACTAAAGTCGCCAAGCGTTGGCAATCCCTCTTGAGCCGTTTGTTAGGCCAATAGATTGACAACGATACTTTAGAAACTCAAGAACAAGGCTTGTTTGAAAACTGAAAACCAACTAAGCGATTAATTTATAAACCAAAATCTCAAATCAGCAAAGAAACCAAAAAACTCAAATTTAACGGTTTGGAAGAAAAGTGACGAGCGTAGCATGCTCGGCGGACGTTTGGATGCTGAAGGTTATTTTGCCACTAAATTCACAACGAAAAGCAACCCAACACGATCAAGAAACAGCAAATATGTGATGACGATTTATTGCTTAAGTCCAGCCATGAGAACATGGAATTCGCCGTTCAATTCAAACCCGATTTAGCTGATAAAAACTCACTTTGCCTAACGCCCAATTAACGTGTGAACAACGCACCAATTAACTTACTGCATTGCACCGTAAACACCGCAATAAATGCAAACCAAAATGGCCAAGCGTTGTGAATCACGTTGAATTGTTTGTTAGGTAAATTAACTCATTTGTAGTGTGACTCTCACCGCACTACTATCCGATTTTCGTGACTCTCAGTCGTTTACTCGACCAAAATCACAGTTGCATAATAGCCATAAATCAATAACTTATGCACCATTAATCACACGACAAGCCTCACATATTGAGGTGAAGTTATAAGGATATAGAGAACATATGATTATTGGGGTATAAACTATGACAGAATCAGCACGTAATAAAACCAAACGTAAGCTCATAAATAACATTAAAGACATTAAGCCAACACATCAGACAGCGATATTTTATAACAACTTTGATGAAGCCATTGAGTTCAATAATTTGATGCAGAAGATTAAAAAACCTATCAGTGCTGCATTCAAAAGTATCACTATGATTTGGGTGCTGAGATTAAAACATCAGCCTAACTATGGTGTGGTCGGATACATTCAAATTCTCACCACTACCGAACTTGATTTGAAATTGCTTAACAAAGTGCTCGCCAAATACACATGTGAGAACCAAGTTAGAACAGCACAACGTCCGTTTGACCGAGAAAAATATACAGACACAGTATCAGAGCAAAGGCTTGCCAATTTAGCCGCCTATTTGGGCTCAGGAACAAACCCAAGACGATATGCCATAACTAACAAGCCACAAATTAATAAAACCACTCAGAATTGATTATAGAGCATTTAAATCAGAACTTATCTCATTCACATGGGACTAACATGTGATAGTGAAACGTGAATAACAACCTAACGCCCGGTTAAGGGGCAGACAACGCTACTACCAAGCTTACGCATACACCGTAATCACAAAAAACCAACGCATAATAAAAATGCCACGCGTTGGCTGTCCCTCTTGAACCGTTTGTTATGGTGCAATTTTCCGCTATCTACCCCATAACACTCTTTTATACTTAAAAGCTTGAGCAGCATTATCATAAGACGGCATTAATGTTAGTTTTGAAATATCCACTTTATATAACAACCTCAGTAAAGGCTTAGCTTCATAACTTGGTAATGATAAACGAACTAGTGGGGGGTTCATATAGATACGATCATTAACCCTTTCATGTCGAATTATAGACTCAACACTTGGCCAACTATTATTTTCCTTATAAAAACAATTCGCTGAATTAACCAATGTGAATAACCCTCTCTGCGCTCTTAAAAAAGAGTTACTTGACTTTGGAGCAGTGACAATATCTATACTTGGAAGATGGTCAACTAATACCTTACTCAAACAGATTATAGAGAAATATTCTTCAGAATTAGATTCTAATGCACTCACTGCAGCGAAATATGCAGCTATAAAAGGAGATTCTGTCCAATCAAGTAAACGAGTTGGTAAACCATGATGCTGAGCTAATGCAATACTCGGTAAAAGTTCTTTCGTAAAAAAAGAGTCATGATATGTTAACTTTTCTTTGAAATGATCGTAGTTTAGTGGTGTTGTAAGTCCAATATGATCTGCAGCCTCTAAAAATAAAAATACAGTTCTTAATTCTGCATGATTGTGCAGTGCAAGATACTCTTCTTTTGTCTGATTAGGTCGTTTACGAGGTGGTTGTGGGGTAAAATCTTCCAGCCGATTTACATTACGATGAGCAGTTGGTAATAGTTCCCATTCTTTATTCCCTTGCCCCCTAAAAATATATCCATTAACAAATCGTTCACTTACATCGAAGATACTATCTGGTTCAAATATATTTTCTCCAACAAGAAAGTCGAAAAACTCTCTTGCTGAATCAAAAGAAATATCATTATCGTACATCTAGAACCCTCATTTATACTTGCACCATAACGCCCGCCTAAGGGGCTGGCAACGCATAACACCAAACTCAAACACAACAACCGAAACCACCGCGGCTCAATGGGACTGGAAACGCCACGCGTTGACAGTCCCTCTTGAGGCGTTTGTTAGTTTCGTAGCCCATTGTTTAAAAATGACTTTTTTAACACATTTGTTTGAAAATCATTTTACGCAAATGCATCAAACAAACACACGTCCAACACCAAAAGCTGTGAAGTTGGCTGCCAAAACTCAAAACGATCAAGGTTAAGTTGACCACGGTTAAGAGTCCGCGACAAAGAAAGCATAATTTCAGCGATGATGAAGCCATTTGCGAAACCAAACTTTGAGTGTTGAACATCCAACAGAGTTGAAGCATCGAGATTTGATGGCTTAAAACGACTTTGAAACTGTTGAACTTTCAACGCTTTCTACCAAATCAGTATCAAGAAAAACTCAAAAGCCCAATTGTGCAATTTGAACGCTAAAAGCCGATTTTTCAGAACCTTGTGCGTGAATTTTTGATGATTTTTCTTGAGAGAAACTAACGCCCAATTAAGGGGTGAGCAACGCTACCACCCAAACCTAAAGCATTGTACCGTAACCACTAAAGTTGAAGTAGAAGCAAAAATGCCAAGCGTTGGGAATCCCTCTTAAATTGTTTGTTATGTTTTACCACAAACACATGATTTACTTGAGAAAGAACTGCTATTTCTAACTAGTTTTCTGAAGCAAACCACAAGTTAAGAACCAACTTGGCTACCAAAGGCAGCCAACCAGAAACGAGTAATTCCACTTCCCTGCCCAATGAGGCAACCCAACGAACTTTCAACAAGCGCCCTTTCTTTCCAACCAAAGCGCAAGACAATGGCAAATTGCCGAGGCAACTGCCAAGCAAAAATGCCAATTGACTAAGAACCTAAAAGCGACTTTGAGTCAGTTAAACAAGAAACCAACCGGCACGACCTGACAATGAAGCAACCCACGAACATTGGCATGTTTTACGGGCAGAGAGGCTCACTAACTTAGGCCGACAATGCGGATTTGCTGAGTCTACTAGGGACGAATTGCCAAAGGGACAAAGAACAAGAGCCTAAGACATATAAGCCTTTGAAATACTAGTAAACATAACGCCCTGTTAAGGTGTGAGCAACGCAATACCAATGCCGCCGCATACCACCTTAATCACTTAAACCAACGCATGATGAAAATGCCACGCGTTGCGAATCACTCTTAAACAGTTTGTTATATGCGTTTTCACCTAGGTAAGGTAGCTAAAATACTGGTAAGTAATGTATACATAGAGTTACCAGCTACGCCATAAAATGTATTCTCTGCCAACATTTTCAACTTACTTGCCTGCCCTTGGTTTTTTATTTCCCTACGTATTTTTAGTTCAATAGAATCTTTCATATCTTGCGTCATTTCCGATGAACCGTACTCTTTCAGCAGAGAAACTAATTCTAAAGGCAATTGTTCTGATTGAGTCAATTGAATTTTTTGCAGCTCCTGTGATGTAACTAAACTGTCACAGATAACCTTTTGAAGGTCTTCCATACGATTTTCTAGTGAGTAAATCCGCTGTCTATATTCACCAGTGACCGCCTCATAGTTAGCGATAAGCCTCGCATTTTGTCGCAATTCAAGCTCGGCAAATTCAAGCTTCATTTGAAGCTTTTCTACATCCATGTTTGACTGAAGTACGTCACTAGGAGATTTCTTATTAACTACGACCAAGCCAAAGTCATAAAGCGACTTCTCTATCTTTTCAACTTCCCCAGAGACAGTTTCAACCACCAAAGTTATATTTGCACCTTCTTGCTTAATACTTACTTTAGCTTCAATACCTGCATATTGTTGATTAAGAAACTCATTAAAATACGACAGTATTGATAGCCCAGCACTAGCTTGATGAGGCTCAAAAGCAATTGATTTTGATAACGTAACAGTGTCGAACACGTCTTGTGAGATATTTTTATCGATCGGTAATTCCGGAAGTCCAGTTATAATTACTGTTATCTCAATAGATTCAACCATTTCAGGGTCTAAAGATGTTCCTATTACAACAACTGCATTATCATTCCCCATGATATTTTTCACAGCATTACCGACAGTTTCAAACTCATCTAAGCGCATATCCAACCCAGCAGTGATATTAACTAAGCATCCTTGAGCCTTAGTTAAATCAACGCTACTCATAGCTGGAGAGGTCAATAAGTTTGCGACAGCATCAGCTGAGCGTTGTTCGCCTTGATCAATACCATACCCGACTGTGGCTAGTCCCATATCACCGAAAATTGTACGAATGTCTTTCAAGTCAACATTGATCATTCCAGGGCGTGTGATTAACTCAGAAAGCCCCTTGATCACAGCCTTAAAATGATTGTTTGAGTCATGGAAAATATCACCTGCAGTTTGTAACTTGCTACTTTTAAGGTTTGAGTCGAGGAATCTATCGTTGTCGATACAAATAAGAGAGTCTGTATGTTCAGCTAACGATAGATACGCCTGTTGAGAGCGTTTTTTCTTGTAACGACCTTCAAACTCGAATGGAAAAGAGCAAAGACCAACACAGAGTATATTTCTTTGTTTTACCAACCTAGTAATATAGGGAGCCACAACACTGCCTGTTTCTCCACCAAGCCCAGCAACGACAAAAATAATATCTCGCTCTTCTACCCTGCCAATCAACTCTTGTTCGTAAAAGAACACCTGTTCGGATAGAAGTAGTGAATCACTAGTAGGGGAGCTATGGGAATACTCATTCAAAGCGACTTGAGATGAATGTATATAGAGCTTGTCAACATCAATAGTATCCTGAATTGACGATGTAATTCTACATCCAACAGTACCGACCCCAATCACGAGAACCGATACATCGGTGTTCATATCCATCATAGGTTCAAACATAAATCTCCCAATTTAATATTTCGTAGAAGCATATAACGCCGCGTTAAGTAGTGAGCAACGCCACCACGAAACTTAACCATACCACCGTACACACTTAACCCAACGATGGAGTGAAAAATGCCATGCGTTGGGAATCTGTCTTAAACGCTTTGTTAGCCCACTATACTAAATGCAGTACATACTTTGTAATTGATGAAAATTTGCTTCCATAATAATTGCCTGCAAGAGCAGAGATTTCATCTTTGTCTGTTATTTGAGAGGTTGATATAAGCTTAAAGCAACTCCCTCTTGGCAATAATATCTCGGACTCTTGCGCCATAGCTGGATTTTTTTCTAATGGAATGGCCTTTGCCCCTGCCTTACAATGAATTTCAAGGTAACAAGGAAGGTTAGAGAACCCAGATGCAAAGTGAGTAGATAAATTAGTATTTTTTGTCGATGTAGAAAGATATGCCGCATAAACATTGATCTCACTTGAGCTATCCAAATAACCTTTAACTACATCTTCAAAACATGCTCGATATAAAACCTGATCATTTGGCAAAGTGAATAAACCCGAGATTTCATCGAGACCAACTAAGTAATCCTCATATTCTGGAGGTAGTTTTCCCTTGTCCAACAAAAGAGAATTGAGATGATACGCAAATGATTTTCCACTGATGATTTCAGATGAATTTTTATATGCATCAAAAGCTTTTTGTTGTTTATCTGTAAGATTTTTATATTCCATATTTCCCCGTTACTACTGAGTGGGCTAACGCCCAATTAAGGTGTGAAGCACGCAACCACGACACTAAATTTAACCACCGTAATCACCGAACTCAATTCAAACCAAAAGTGCCAAGCGTGCTGAATCACTCTTAAATTGTTTGTTAACCCTCGCTCGCGCTATCACTCTCTACAGGCACACGATAACCTTTCGACTTCCACTCCAATTCTTTAGCATGACCTTTACTGAGGATTTTGAGCACCATGTTTTTAACTAAACACCAAGCTTTCAGATAAATGGGCATACACTCCCATTTAACCCGTTCCCAGTCGTGCTTTAAGAGTAAAGCCATATGTGTAGTAAATTCTTTAGTATCAGATTTGTGCTCAAGCTTATCGAATACATCTAATACCTTTTGGTCTACATTAGATTTCGGGTTAAGGGATGTCGCTAGTTTCGCTCTTAGACTGGCTATTTTAGCTGCGTCTGGAACTATATTGTCATTAGCAACTAAAGCGACCATTTCCTGCGTTAACATTCTCATTTCGCTACGCCACTTTGCCCTTTCCTTGGTAACCTGTTCAGTATGAACAGATTTTTCATCTTTTCTTAAAGCGAAGAAAGCACCAAGCCATCCTGTAAGAGTTACTAATGAGACCCCCGCTAGTAAAGAAGCGATATCAAACTCAATATTCATTATTTCCTCGTAGTTAAAAAGAGGGTTAACGCCCAATTAAGGGGTGAACAACGCCTCCACCCAAACCTAAAGCATTGTGCCATAAACACTAAAACTGAAGTAGAAGCAAAAGTGCCAAGCGTTGTGAATCCCTCTTAAATTGCTTGTTATGAGCGGGGGTTAAGAGTGCGCTTTGACGTACTTTTTAACCTTTTTCATAGCCATTTGACGCTTAAGTGGCGAAAGATAGTCGATAAACAAGTTACCCGATAAATGATCTATTTCGTGCTGCATTACGATGGCTAGAAACTCATCACTTTCGATGGTTATTGGCTTACCTTCGCGATCTAAAGCAGTCACAACAACTGAAGTAAAACGCTCTACGTCTGCATAGTAATCAGGAACTGATAAACAACCTTCTTGACCCAATGCTTTATCCGAGCCACTAACCACTTCTGGGTTAACCAAAATTAACGGTTCATCTCGACTTTCTGAAAGGTCGATAATAACAACTGCCTCTTTACGACCAACTTGAGTCGACGCCAAACCGATACCATTGTCAGTTGCATATAGCGTTTCCAACATATCGTCTATTAATGTTTGTACCGTCGTAATATCTTGCACCTTTTCCGCTTTGACCTTAAGCCTTGGATCCGGTGCAATCAGAATTTCTAAAACTGCCATATTTTCCTTCTAATTCTTGGAAGCTCATAACGCCGCGTTAAGTGGTGAGCAACGCTAACCACCCTACCTAAACCATTGTGACATAAACACTTAAATTGAAGTAAGCCGAAAACGCCATGCGTTGGGAATCCGGCTTAAACGCTTTGTTATATCTAATTTTTTATTTGGTTTGAAATTGCAGCGATACAACGTTTTGCCGAATTACACACACCAGACAACTGAAAGAAACCATGAATTACACCCAAATAACGTTCACAGTAAGCGTCAACGCCTTGTGAAAGCATCAACTTGTATAAGTGCTCACCCTCATCGCGTAGCGGGTCAAACTCTGCGGTAATAATAGTTGTGATAGGCAAACCGCTGAAGTCACTGTTTAAAAGGTTAAGCTCTGATTCAGTAATGTCTTTAGAGCTACAGTTCGCGTATAACTCGAAGCCAGAAAGAAGCATATTTGCCGTTATAATATAGTCTGAACCATTTTCTCTGTAACTTTGCGAATTACCTGTTGGATCCAGCATTGGGTAAATAAGAATTTGCTGACGAGGCAACCACTGTTCTAGTTTTTTTAGCCTAAGCGTCGTCGCCAAAGCCAACTGCCCTCCAGCGCTATCACCAATAAAGACTAAATGCTCTGAATCACCACCATACTTATGCGCTTGCGCCTTAATGCCAAGTACAGCTTGGTAGACATCATCGTGTGCTGCTGGATAAGCATGTTCAGGCGCCAGCCTGTATTGAATGCAAATAACTATCGAGTTGGATAGAAGAGCAATTTGTCTTAGCTGAGCATCATGTGTCTCAAAGCCACCACTGATGAAACAACCTCCATGAAAGTAGACAGTTATAGGTAAGTTCACTTCATCTGTAGGCTTGTAAATCTTAACCGGAATACTATTAATTACATCTAAGTATTCGCTTTCAATTTTAGGACTCTCACCAGCTAATGCAGTACTACCAATATAGCCAGCCCGGCGATCAGCGATTGTTTGTGCTGAAGGGCAAGGTTTACCATTAGACTGAAATTCTTCGACTAGCTCTCTGATGCCAGCTTCTAGGTACTTGGTCATTTTATAACTCTATCACTAAAAAACCGGAGAATAATATACCAGCACAGAAGTATGTATATACATACAGTCAGGATGTGTGATGTAAATTAGATATAACGCCCGGCTAAGGGGTTGACAACGCACCACCGAGCTAAAAAAACATACTGTAAACACTGAATTTCAATTTTGCACTAAAGTCGCCAAGCGTTGGCAATCCCTCTTGAGCCGTTTGTTAGCTGCTGCACTTTAGCCGGAGATTGACTACCCAACGGCCTAATTTAAAACACATTATTGCTTTCAAGCGACAAAGTAAAACGGACAACTGAGAAACTAATACCTAATCCACGAAACGCACTTGGCAAAGAAGAAATAACAGGAAAACTTGACGAGCTTTTAGAACTTAAATTTACAAAGGATTCTTTCGAAGAAGCCAACGGCCAAGTGCGCGAAATCCATTTAAGCGCGAAAGAGCTTCAAAACCAAAGAAGCCACACCAAAGGAATAAACAAACACACCACTTCCCGTAAACAGACTTCGGTTAGTTCAACCGCTTCACGAACAGTGCCACTGGCGAGATACGCGGAAAAGTGCTGACGTTCAGGTGTAAAGCTAGAGCCTCAGACTAAGAAAAATAAACGCTTAATTTTATGGTTTTTCTTAACCTCAGCTAACGCCGCATTAAGGTGTGAGCGGCGCTTGGCTATACTTGAGCGAAGCGAAAGTGCCAAGCGTTGCGAATCACTCTTAAATGCTTTGTTATATTTTTTTCCCACGACTTTCTTTGAGGGTACGTTTTATCTTTCTTAGATCTTTTTTATCAAAAGGTAAATGATAAACCTTCCTACTAGCACTCAACATAATACCATGATATTTCTCATATATTTTCCTTTGCGTCTTAGACACCCCTAAAAAGCTACATCTATTTTCAAAAAGTTTCGCTTGATGCAAATAGTTTCTAAGCTCGTTCCCTTCTTCTGCAACTAAGCAACTATAAAATAAGTATTTTGTCTCATAAACTGTTAACTGTGACGATACTAAATCCCAATACACCTGCTTCTGTTCAAAACTATCAATCTCTGAATCAATTAACGCATATATACTCTTTAACGTACCTAAATATCGACCTTGTCGATGTAAAGTATTTTGTATTACAATAAACAAAGTGTATTCGATCACAAGTTTTCCGTGCTCATCTGAACGCACATACTCACAATTAACTTGATTTTTGTAGTTTTCTGTAAATTTATTTAGCAAAAATACTAATGCTTCGACACCACACACTCTATGATTATGCTCAGGTATAAAAACTGATATTTCCTTTAAGTTTTCATTTCTGAACTCGAGCAATTTATAAAATGAATCATTAAACATCTGATTTTTAAATATATCTTTCTGCTCTTTTATCTCATTTCTAGTCTCAGAAAGCTCTAACCTTTGCAGTTTAAGCTCTTCTTTTTGCAATAGAATTGTAATTATCATTCCACAAAAAGCTAAACCCGAAAATAGAGACGTAATGATACCAAAGCTATCACCAAATATGCCTGCTTTATCAATTGAGAAGCTATCTATGGGCCATGAAACTGAAACCAAAAACAACGCGTAGAGCAGCACTGGTAAAGTTACGGTTAAGATTAAAATTATTGAAATTGTTTTGATTTTCACATTTACGCCTAATTAAACACCAATATCCGATAAAATATAACGCCCGGCTAAGGGGTTGACAACGCACTGCCGAACTCAAAAAACACACCGTAAACACTGAACTTCAATTTTGCACTAAAGTCGCCACGCGTTGGCAATCCCTCTTGAGCCGTTTGTTATAAGCGTGGTTGAGTATCCCTATGAACCCAAACAACATTTTCATTCGACGCTGGTGTTTCAAACCAAGACCAGAACAATTTCAACATTTCAGGTGTAATTTCATACGATTTGCCATCCAAATCTGAATTACGTGAAAATGCCCTTTGTTGGCATGTTTCGAAGGGAACATCAAGATAATGAACTTCACTCTCAACGCCCACCTCTGATGCCCAACCAGTAAAAGTTTCTCGGTCAGCTTTGCGCCAAAAACCAAAATCGAAAATAACTGGGACACCAAGAGCAGAAAGCTGGCGAGCAAAGTCTTTGAATAAGTCTTGAAGCGTAGCCAAACGGCTATCGAAGACTTCACGCTCCATATGTTCACCATATAAAGGAATCATCCATTCATCGATGGAGAAACGAAAGGCTCCATGTTTATTTGCAAGCTCCTTAGAGTAGGTAGTTTTACCCGAACCAATAAAGCCACATACGAAATAGATTTTGGTCATAATTCCTCTTTAGCTTATAACGCTCGCTTAAGGGGCAGCCAACGCTATTACCAACTTGCCGCATTACATCGTAATCACAAAAACCAACGCATGGTAAAAATGCCACGCGTTGGCTGTCCCTCTTGAAGCGTTTGTTAGCTGCCTTTAGTCAGTTGGTTCAATAATGGTAGCGACACGAAATAACCGTTATTGCATTATCATCAACAGCATAAACCAGTCTATTGGTATCATCGATCCGTCGAGACCAAAAACCAGATAGATTTTCCTTTAGAGGCTCTGGTTTACCAATGCCTTCAAACGGTGAACGCTTAACATCATTGATGATTTTATTGATCCGCTTGAGTGTTTTTTTGTCTTGTGTTTGCCAGTACAAGTAGTCATCCCAGGACTCATCTGTCCATGACAGTAAACGACTACTCATCAATCAGATCTCTTTGGGTAACTTTTCCCGCTTTGAACTGGGCAATGGAACGGTTTAGATGTTCAGCGTTCGCTGGAGAGCGAAGCAAATGTACGGTCTCCATTAGACTATTGTAATAATCCAGCGACATAACCACGGCATCTTCTGAATCACGTCGAGTGATGACGGTTGTATCCGCATCATTCACAACGGCATCCAAGACTGCTTTTAAACTATTCCTAGCTTCTGTAAAAGAAACGATTCTCATAGAACCTCCAACATGTACTGCTTACGGAACAAGTATAGTATTTACAACTCAACTTGTACAGCTAAAGGAACATATTCGCCAGTAGGCAGCTAACGCCCAATTAAGGGGTGAACAACGCCTCTACCCAAACCTAAAGCATTGTGCCATAAACACTAAAACGGAAGTAGAAGCAAAAGTACCAAGCGTTGAGAATCCCTCTTAAATTGCTTGTTAGGTCGGTAACTTAAAGTATTCAGATCTTACCGAATCGTTTATAGCAATTGGTATATCTTTGACAGTGCCATCATATGCTAAAGATGCATACTCTTCCTTTAGAACATCGACTAAACAATCCTCTACAAACAAATCGAGACACTCATGAAAGTACTTTTCGAAGTACTTACTAGCCACTTTATCGAGGTGTTCAAATTTTTCGTTCAGTTGACAAAAGGCATTCTTTGAGTCGTTGTTTGCAACCAACTTCCCCATGTTACTCAAGTCAATAGTCGGTTGATGAAACACTAAATATGTAAGTTCATTGTAACTTATCGTACAGGACTGGTAGAGCTTACTAAGCTCTAATGATTTCATGAAAAAAACAGCTCCACACGAAATACAAATACCTCTAAAGTCGATATGAACTCTTTTACCATTTGCTAGTGCCCATTCTAAATTGCAGACTAGCCTTTCATATTCAGATATCTTTCCACCGGAATTACTGACAACGTCAATATGTATTGGTGCCATAGAATGCTTTAAGGCATCGTTAAGCACATCTAGCTCATCGGCTTTCTGAGTAATAAGAGGTTTAAATGTTGTCAAAAAATATTTTCTTATTGGGAATAACTTCACTCTATTTTTTCCTCGGAGACCTAACGCCCAATTAAGTGGTGAACAACGCACTGGCCAAGCCACTGCATTGCACCATAAAACACTTTACCTGACGCATAGTAAAACTGCCACGCGTTGAGAATCCACTTGAATTGCTTGT
The DNA here is from genome assembly GCF_963888245.1 of Vibrio sp. B4-6. NCBI lineage: Bacteria > Pseudomonadati > Pseudomonadota > Gammaproteobacteria > Vibrionales > Vibrionaceae > Vibrio > Vibrio sp. B4-6. The sequence continues at coordinate 22,924 of NZ_CAWPIM010000012.1, read as the reverse complement.
TATGTGAATTTTACCGTGAATTCAAAGTAAACCACCGTAGAAATGAAGAGATTTGAATAAGTTACGTAAAAACTGATGCTTACCAAAACCTAAATTTCACAGCGATCTTAGCCGAAGAAAGCCACTTACAGAATCAACGACAAAGAAAGCGCCCTTTCAGCCACAACAAAACCTTTTGTTTCACCAGACTTTCAGAGCTGAATATCAGCAAGCGAATCAGTCAAAAAGACATTTCAATTAAAGCGATTTGAAACTGACTAAACTCAACACAAACCAGATCCAAAACTCAAGTGAGGCAACCCAAGAACCTTGAAAACGATTAATCTCAGGTTGTCCAAGAATCCATTTCGACAAGCCAACTTGCCGAAAACACGGAACGAATTCTCAATGAAATCGTAGAATTAACCATAAAAACTCATCAAACACATAACGCCCGGCTAAGGGGTTGACAACGCACTGCCGAACTCAAAAAACACACCGAAAACACTGAACTTCAATTTTGTACTAAAGCCGCCACGCGTTGGCAATCCCTCTTGAGCCGTTTGTTAGGTATTTATTGCTGCCGAACGTAAATGAGCCGATTTGTATCAAAGCCACGCTCTTTCGACATTTGAACGAACTTCTCCAGAATGTCTGGTTCGACTCTAGGCGTTCTTGAAAGTAACCACAGATATTCTGTATTCGGCCCTGATACGAAGGCATAACTGTAGTTTTCACGCTCTAACTCAAACACCACGTAAGAGCCATAAAACGGACCAAAAAATGAAACCTTCAGATAACCGTCTGTTGGACTATTTACAAAGTAAGCTTTGCCTTCAGCCTCTTTCCACTCACCTTTCTCTTCGGAATAACCACGATTAAGAACCGAAACACCGCCATCATTTCGAACACTGTATTCCGCAGTAACCTGACTTAAACCTCTTTCAAAAGAGTGATCAAGTCGAGCAACCTCGTACCATTTACCTAAATAATTGTTCAGTTCAAAATCCGACACAGGCTTTACTGATTCGGGCATACCCAAGCAGCCGTTTAATAAAACAGTACAAATAATCAACAAGATTGATCTCATGATGCCTCCAAATACCTAACGCCCTGTTAAGGTGTGAGCAACGCAATACCGATGTCGCCGCATACCACCTTAAACACTAAAAGCAACGCATAGTAAAAATGCCACGTGTTGCGAATCACTCTTAAACAGTTTGTTATGCATTAGTTAAGTTCGGCTTCAATAACTTGCAACTGACCAAATACGCAGCTTTTAGTTTGACACCTTGTGGGAGAAACAATGACTCCTGACTCAATAAGAACCTCAAATTCGTTTGCCATATTTGAGCCCCCTTTCTTAAATACAATAGCCTTTTTACTGCATGCTTGACCAACAGTTAAAACCCACACAACTGGAGTTGGGTTTCTATCAGGTAACCGATCATTGTCTGCATGCCACAGCGCAACTTGTGGACAGTAAGTCGTCGATAAGGGTCGATTTGTTACTAATGGTCTATTTAAGGGTAAGGAACCACCATGAAAAAGTGTTTGACCTGATGGAAGCAGAGACCCGAAGTCTCTTATTTCAGCATCAACACTGTGTAACTCTGCTTTTTGCGGAATATTTCGATAGAGATTGGTTGATGAGATGTCTTTTAAGTAAGGCGTCAAACGCTTAATTTCTGCAAACGCCCTACTATCCAATATCTTAGAGTGAAAATCATGCACAACACCTGAGCAACTATAGTTGGCGATTGTATGCATCAAAAAATCCAATGCACTATTAATTTTTGTAACCGGTTTTAAAGGCTGTGTTGGTAGACCATACTTTTTAGCTTTTTCATGCAGCTCAATTTCATATTGTAAAGGTCCATCAAACAATGGAAAAAAATCAATTGGTGGATAAATACTCATAACTTTCCTTATAATGCATAACGCCCGGCTAAGGGGTTGACAACGCACCGCCGAACTTAAAAAACACACTGTAAACACTGAACTTCAATTTTGCACTAAAGTCGCCACGCGTTGGCAATCCCTCTTGAGCCGTTTGTTAGGCTATTAATCCACCAATTCAATACCTAAGCTTTCTAATAAGCTCAACGCTTCATATCGTGAAAACTTAGCCTTTTTAACGTTATTTTCTAGTACGTCAATGGAGTATGCTGTTGATTCACTGAAATCAACCCCTTGCAAATTTGTTCTCATAAATAAACTGTGGCTAAAATCACTATAAATCATTATTGAACCTGCAAAGTTACCTTCACGGAAATCAACATCATGCAACTTACATTCATCCAAAACCAATTCATTTAAGGTCAGGCCAAAGAAAGACGAGTCATTTAAAATACAACGCTTAAAACTTAGCTCAAAGTCTGAGTGATAAACTGGCCATGTCGCTTTCGTCCAATCAACGCCAACTAACTTACTGTCTTGAAATTTAAGCTCAAAGAGCTTTGAGTTTGTAAAATTCACCAAACTCAAATTGCAGCGTTCAAATGTGCAGTTTGTAAACTTACATTTCTGGAATTTAACCGCTGAAAAATCGCAGTCGGAGAATTGGCAATCTTCAAACTCGACGTCGCTATATTTCTCATCAGGTGAGTAAAGCTTCTCAAAAGAAACGTCGAAATATTGCTCATTATTTTTTAAATCTGTCATCGTATCCTCTGAATAGCCTAACGCCGCATTAAGGTGTGAGCGACGCTTGGCTATACTTGAGCGAAGCGAAACTGCCAAGCGTTGCGAATCACTCTTAAATGCTTTGTTAGATGCCAGATCGCTGAACCTAATTTAGTAGTGGTAACGACACGAGATTATCGTTATGGCCTGATCATCGACTGCGTAAACAAGCCTATTAGTATCATCAATACGACGAGACCAAAAACCAGATAAGTTCTCTTTCAATGGCTCAGGTTTACCGATACCCTCAAATGGAGAACGCTTAACATCATTGATGAGTTTATTGATGCGCTTGAGTGTTTTTTTGTCTTGAGTTTGCCAATAAAGGTAATCACCCCAAGCGTCATCAGTCCACGACAGTAAACGCTGACTACTACTCATCAATTAACTCTCGTGCGGTTGTTTTACCTGCACGGTACTGTGCTATAGAACGGTTTAAGTGTTCAGCGTTTTGAGGAGAGCGTAGTAAGTGCACTGTCTCCATAAGGCTATTGTAGTAATCTAAGGACATAACCACAGCATCTTCAGAATCACGACGTGTAATAACTGTTGTATCAGCGTCATTAACTACACCGTCCAAAACAGCTTTAAGACCATTTCTTGCTTCAGTAAAAGATACGATTCTCATAAGAACCTCCACATGTACATTTAATGGAACAAGTATAGTCCTCACAACTCCACTTGTACAGTAAACTGAACATGCGATATTGATAAGGCAACTAACGCCCGGCTAAGGGGTTGACAACGCACCGCCAGACTCAAAAAAAACACCTTAATCACTGAACTTCAATTTTGCACTAAAGTCGCCAAGCGTTGGCAATCCCTCTTGAGCCGTTTGTTAGGCCAACCGATTGACACCGACACTTTCAAAACTAAAGAACGAACTTTTTTATAAACTTAAAACAAACTAACCGATTAATTTATAAACCAAAATGCCAAATCAGCAAAGAAACCAAAAAACTCAAATTTAACGGTTTGGAAGAAAAGTGACGAGCGTAGCATGCTCGGCGGACGTTTGGATGCTGAAGGTTATTTTGCCGCTAAATTCACAACGAAAAGCAACCCAACACGATCAAGAAACAACAAATATGTGATGACGATTTATTGCTTAAGTCCAGCCATGAGAACATGGAATTCGCCGTTCAATTCAAACCCGATTTAGCTGATAAAAACTCACTTTGCCTAACGCCCGCTTAAGGGGCTGACAACGCAAAGCACTGAACTTAAATTAACAGCCGTAATCACAAATGTTAATTTGAACTGAGAGCACCACGCGTTGGCTGTCCCTCTTGAAGCGTTTGTTATGCTACCTTTTTGCCATTGGATGGCTTGGATTCAATTGAAGAAGATCCCACAAGTTTCCATACAAGTCTTCAAACACTGCTACCGTTCCATAGTCTTCTTCTGTTGGCTCGCGGACGAAGTTAATACCAATCGATTTCATACGCTTAAAGTCACGCCAGAAATCATCAGTATTTAGGAACAGGAATACTCGACCGCCTGCTTGATTCCCAATGAAATCATGCTGCTCTGGCTTCGAGGCTCTGGCAAGTAACAACGTAACACCATGAGAATTTGGTGGAGCCACAACCACCCAACGTTTGTCTTGTTCAGGTTGATGAGTATCTTCAATAAGTTCAAATTTGAGTTTGTTTACATAAAAATCAATGGCTTCATCATAATCTTTTACAACTAAAGCAATATGGACAATGTTCTGTTTCATAGTATTCCTTATTGAAGATTTCGACTGGTAGCATAACGCCCGGCTAAGGGGTTGACAACGCACCGCCAAATTTAAAAAACACACCGTAAACACTGAACTTCAATTTTGCACTAAAGTCGCCAAGCGTTGGCAATCCCTCTTGAGCCGTTTGTTAGGCCAATAGATTGACAACGATACTTTAGAAACTCAAGAACAAGGCTTGTTTGAAAACTGAAAACCAACTAAGCGATTAATTTATAAACCAAAATCTCAAATCAGCAAAGAAACCAAAAAACTCAAATTTAACGGTTTGGAAGAAAAGTGACGAGCGTAGCATGCTCGGCGGACGTTTGGATGCTGAAGGTTATTTTGCCACTAAATTCACAACGAAAAGCAACCCAACACGATCAAGAAACAGCAAATATGTGATGACGATTTATTGCTTAAGTCCAGCCATGAGAACATGGAATTCGCCGTTCAATTCAAACCCGATTTAGCTGATAAAAACTCACTTTGCCTAACGCCCGGCTAAGGGGTTGACAACGCACCGCCAGACTCAAAAAAACACACCGTAAACACTGAACTGCAATTTTGCACTAAAGTCGCCACGCGTTGGCAATCCCTCTTGAGCCGTTTGTTATATTTTATTTTCTACATAGCTTGGGACATCAACTTTTTGTCCACCTTGAGAAAAGTGGAGATCAAATCCATAAGCTAATTTCTCTAGCGGAGCCTCGTTATAGCCAACACTTTGAACCTCGGTTATGTAGCGTTGCAAAAAGCCAATAGCGCCCAGAGTCTTCCATTGGGCAACATGCACCAATTCGTGAAAGTGCAAACGTAAGTTCTGAGCGGAACTCGGCACAATATAATAAGTGTTCTTATATGTAATACCTTGAACTTCCATATCAAGAAAGTGACCTAAACCTACTTCGTGTAATTCTGGGAAATCTGGCTTTGGGATACTATCAACGATTACAAAATATGAGTCAGCTAGAAATTTTTCAGAGTAGAAGCCAGCGAACTCACGCGCAAATAACATACAACTTTGTCGTTGACTAGAAAACCTTTCGTTCGTTAAATCAATCCATTCTTCGATTCTGTTTAGCACGATGAACTCCAGTAAAATATAACGCCCGGCTAAGGGGTTGACAACGCACCGCCAAACTCAAAAAACACACTGTAAACACTGAACTTCAATTTTGCACTAAAGTCGCCAAGCGTTGGCAATCCCTCTTGAGCCGTTTGTTAGCTGCTGCACTTTAGCCGGAGATTTGCTACCCAACGGCCTAATTTAAAACACATTATTGCTTTCAAGCGACAAAGTAAAACGGACAACTGAGAAACTAAAACCTAATCCACGAAACGCACTTGGCAAAGAAGAAATAACAGGAAAACTTGACGAGCTTCTAGAGCTTAAATTTACAAAGAATTATGTCTAAGAAGCCAACAACCAAGTGCGCAAAACCCATTTAAGCGCGAAAGAGCTTCAAAACCAAAGAAGCCACACCAAAGAAATAAACAAACACACCACTTCCCGTAAGAAGACTTCGGTTAGTTCAACCGCTTCACGAACAGTGCCACTGGCGAGATACGCGGAAAAGTGCTGACTTTCAGGTGTAAAGCTAGAGCCTCAGACTAAGAAAAATAAACGCTTAATTTTATGGTTTTTCTTAACCTCAGCTAACGCCCAATTAAGGTGTGAAGCACGCAACCACTACACTCAACTTGACCACCATAAACACTAAACTAAACCCAAACAAAAAATGCCAAGCGTGCTGAATCACTCTTAAATTGTTTGTTATGTTGCTGATTTAGAAGCCAGAATTTGGTTGCTTTAGAAATTCTAGCTCGGCTTCTGTTGACTCACGACCAAGTATTTCATTTCGGTGTGGGTAACGTCCAAACTTGTCGATTATCGCTTTATGCTTATACTCAAACTCTATATTACTTTCGATACCTACCGACTCAAAAAGTTTGACTGCTTCAATATGAATTAACTTCGATTCACTGTGCATAAACGGCATATAGAGGAACACTTTCTGGATATCAGATAACTGACTGTCTAAACCGTTTGCTATAGCAAATTGAGTTAGGGTTACTGCCATTGAGTCACAAGTGAAAGACTCTGGTTTATTTCGGTAAATATTACGAGAAAATTGATCCAGGATTATAACCTCAGCTAAAGCACCTAAAGGTATCTCACGCCAACTAGCTAATTCACCTGATTTCGCTTTGTCATGAAGCTCTCCGAAGCGACTTTTAATCATAAGATCAAAGGCTTCATCTTTTTGCCACCATTGCATAGGCTCAAGCTCATTGAACCAAAAATCTATGATTTCCTTGTACATTTCACTATCCTTATTTACTCGAAACTGCATTGCAACATAACGCCCGCCTAAGGGGCTGACAACGCATTACCACAAAACTCAAACACAACAACGGTAACCGCCGCGGCTCAATGGGACTGGAAACGCCACGCGTTGACAGTCCCTCTTGAGGCGTTTGTTAGAGCACATTTGAGCTAGAATTCAATTTTTACTAATTCAGCAATTTTTTGTGCAACAACGGGCAGCGCATCTTCAGATGTATCTAAACCACTTCTAGATGCGAGTAATGGACTAACATTGCGAAGTGCTTCATATGTAGTCTCATGGATTACAGGAATGAGTTGGTTACCGGCTAAAAGAGCAGAAAGTTCTTTGTCCGCGACTCCTTCCTTAGGTAAGCGAGCTAACATTGCTGGCGTTACAAGGACTAGCCCTATCCGTGAGTTAGCTAACCCCTTATCGATTGCACGCATCATTGGTACACCGAGAGCGAGATCTTTTTCGCTAAACCAAACATTTACGCCAGATGCTTCAAGAAGGTCATGAAGCTCTTTTGCGACTCCCTTACGATCATCCCAAGCGTGACACAAAAAGATATCGCGAAGATCCGGTTGTTCAGCTGCTCTCCTTTCAACAGTTTCACGAATTGGCGTGAGTGACTGTATTTGGTTGGCCGTATATGACACAGACGAACTTGATTTCGACCATTTAGGCCTTCTACTACTTGCACTTGAACTACTGCTGCTACTCCCAGCATATGATGAATATGATGGTGAAGAATATGAAGAATATGAAGAATAGCCTCCATAACTACGACCGCGACTACTACATGCGGGACATGCCGCTGCACCACTAGCGGTTCGGTGTCCATTTCTTGGTGCTGTACATCTTGCCATACTGTAAATACCCTTTTTAATGAAATTTATTTGGATTAGAAGATATAAAGTGCCGACCTTAATATTCAAAATTTATGGACAGCCAACAATATTCAGTGTGCTCTAACGCCCGCTTAAGGGGCAGCCAACGCTACTACCAACGTTCCGCATAATACCGTAATCACAAAAACCAACGCATAATAAAAATGCCGCGCGTTGGCTGTCCCTCTTGAAGCGTTTGTTATGTTACTCTAATTAAACCTCTTCACTTATACACAAATTACGCAGTATTTTTTCTTATCCACAGGTATGCACCAGAGAAATAAACTAGTGTATTAATTACTGTTAGTATTATAGTCTGAATTAAATCTCCTCCAGAAAAAAAACCAAGCACTGCAACAATTAATGACAATATCGCTACATTTCTATATTCATAGATTTTAGATACCTTTGCACAGAAATATCCAGAGTAACAGGAGACCAAACCTCCCAGAAACAATCCAGAGGCAAATAAAGGTGACATCAGATCTATATCACTAATAGCCTCAACCAATTGAGATTCATTAAAGCCACTGCTTTTTAGTTGAGACATATACAGAACAATACAACCGACAGTTACAATTGAAGTGCCAATAACATCAATTAATAATGCCAGAGAGATTGCTTTAACAGGGCTACCTTTTCTATGAGAACTTTGATCCACTTTGAACTCCATTTTAATATTTACAGCTAAATCTATAATATAGAAAAACACATTATAAATAACGCCCGCTTAAGGGGCTTGCAACGCATAACACTAAACTCAAATGAACACCATAACCACCAACACTGAAAATGCTGTGCGTTGACAGTTCCTCTTACGGCGTTTGTTATGTAACTATGTTAGGATTAAAATTTCGTTATCTTAATCGACTTAAGATCAACAAATTTATCTGAACCAATAAAATCATCATTGTTATCAGACGTATCTCCTTGAGTAAATAGGTTCATCCCTGGTAGATAGTCAAAGCTATCGATACCATCACTAACATAAACATTTGCCCCAGTAGTTTTAGATATATTTGCAAGACTTACTTTTACTTTATTAACCAAACTCACATCACTAGAACCAGTCGTAAACGAGTTATTGATTCTTACAATTAATTTATTCTCAACCAAGTTGCTATTGTTCGTCTTTCTATAATATGAAACCGAACCTAAATCATTGGAAAAAACATTATTACCCCCGATGATAAAACCAGAAGCATATCTAAAAGACACTACATTGCCACCATCATTAAACTCCAATATAAAATCGCCAGATATCCACTCTGAACCATACACTACATTGGCCATTAGTGATTGATTGCCAATTTTAAGACGAACATCACCATCATCAAAAATTGAATTATTATTTACATCTAGAATAATATCGACTTTCGATTTATTAATAACTGATGTTAGTTGATTATAAAAATCAATATTGACATCTATACCGGAAGAAATTGAAGTAAATTCAAGACCATTACTTTGATACTCTACAACATTATCATCAGTACCATTCGTAATTGCTGTTGAATCTCCCCCATTACAACCGAATAAAGCAAACAAAATAACTGATAATGTTAATTTCTTTTCCATAATCCCAACCACATTAAATTAAAGCGTGACATTATATTCATATTGTGAATATTTACAATAGTTACATAACGCCCGGCTAAGGGGTTGACAACGCATAGCCGAACTCAAAAAACACACTGTAAACACTGAACTTCAATTTTGCACCAAAGCCGCCAAGCGTTGGTAATCCCTCTTGAGCCGTTTGTTATGCAAATTCAATGAGATAAACAGAATTTACACGTCCAAAAGCCACGATTACAATGGTTGAGTGATTCAAGAATCAACCCAAGCAAGAACTGTGATAAATGAGCCGCCAAAACAAAGTCCACCTTTTAGCAACAAACCAAGCTTTTGTGTCAGGAAAACTCAACGAGCTAAAACTTCAGCAAGTACAAAATGCTCGATAACCTTGTCCTTTTCACACTTTGCGCCCGCTGAATTGGCAGCAAGCCAACGCTAAAAATGATTGAGGCAAACAAAGAACCTTGCCTGTTTTACGGCTTGAGTAAACCTCGAATTTTAGGGTAAAAATGCTCATTTGCCGACAACACAAAACGAATAGCCGGAGAAATCCCAAAAGATTGACCCCCTAAATTTACCTGAGTTGCATAACGCCCTGCTAAGGTGTGAGCAACGCAATACCGATGCCACCGCATACCACCTCAAACACCAAGCGCAACGCATAATGAAAATGCCACGCGTTGCGAATCACTCTTAAACAGTTTGTTAGGCTAAATTTGCACTATCCGTTTCTTTTGGGAAACCATTTACGTTTAAGCGCATTTAAATTGAGCCCAATACCATAGAAATTTGGTTTAAATTCAAGAATGTCCTCGCTTGCCGAGACTACAGTAGTTCGCTGCTCTTCTAGCAAAGATAAGCGACTGATAAGCTCACATTTTATATTAGCTAGAACATTTTTGACTTGTGATGCTGATACATGGAATGAGGTAACTTTTACACCAAGATTATCTTGTATGATTTTGCACAAATCAGGCTCTTTCATTATTAGCCCATTTTCTTGGTACACCTCTAATTCGACAACCCCCGCTCGCATGGGCACAGTATTAATAAATTGCATATCTTCACGGTCTAACACTAGCTTTCGGTGAAATTCATCTGCGTGATAACCACTAACATCTCGATATTTTGGAACAACATCATCGTTAGTCATTTCGGTGCCATAGTATCCCGTGAGTTCAAATTTAACCCACTTAATAAGATTCTGATCTTGCGACTTCGTAGCTAAGACTAGAAAGTTCTGTAACGACTCAGACAGAGGTCGATGGTTTAAATTATCAATAATCGACTGCTTATTCATTGATTCCCTCATTTAGCCTAACGCCCGCCTAAGGGGCTGGCAACGCATAACCACTAAACTCAAACACAACAACCGTAACCACCGCGGTTCATTAGGACTGGAAACGCCACGCGTTGACAGTCCCTCTTGAGGCGTTTGTTAGGCGATTTTGCAGATGAACTATCTCTGGTAGAGATAACTGGGTATGTAATCAGACTCCACATCCAGTGTATAGCCATACTTTTCATACGCATATTTAGCTGCCGTGAGGAGATGTAATGAAATATAACCATCCGGATCTGTTTTAAAATCCTTACCGCGTGTCCACCACTCTTTATGCATGTCTAAAGCGCGATGCATGGATAGGTTATACGCCACTTGGTCTTGTTGATGTATAGCTTGCATCACATCAAAAAAACCTAAAGTCACTCTAATTCCATGTGAGCTCACTCTCCGCTCTTGCCGAGTTTGATTTTCTCGCTGGATATGGGCAACAAAACCATCCATTAAGCCGATAATATCACTGCTTGCTTGGAGGCCAAGCATATGCAGCACTATCTCAAGATGATAACGAGCATTCAGACCACTAAACTCGATTTGTTCCTTATATAAAAGCCCCATCAGTAGATTTAAATCTTCATTGCGTCCCGTCACAATAGTAAGGTAGACCATGTCAAGCCATGCGAAAGATCTAATCTTATCGTTCCTTCCTTGGGCTGGAATTGCAAAATCTACCCCTTGGCATTGAAAGGGGATGAGCTCCCCTTTCGGTTGATTCATCTGGCGTAACCATAATATGGCGTACTGTTGAGCAGAGAAAAAATGCTCTACTACCTCAGAGTCTGCGACTGATGGCAGATAGTGGCCAATCGCAAATAGCGTGCAAAGGTCTCGATACCCAGTTTCAAATCCAAAACAGTTTTTTTCCGCAATGCTCAATGAAAACTGGTTGGTTTCGATCAACATCTCTAAGATCGCATCATAAACACGCTGCTTACCTTCTAAATTTTTAATATGAGTCTTCAGCGCTCTTTTCATCACAGACTCATTGGAAACAACCTTTGTTTCGTCTGCCCCAGTAATGAGCTCTGTCGCTTCATGAGAATTGGCTCGCCCAAGTAAGGATAAGATAAAACGGAATGGAGTACGCATCGATAGTAACCTTTGATTATGAGCCAAATATAAATTTAGAGATTGATAACAAAGGAACGCATTATCACCATCAATGCCTGTCGATGTCTAGTATCGCCTAACGCCCGCTTAAGGGGCAGACAACGCTACTACCAACTTTCCGCATAACACCATAATCACGAAACCCAACGCATGATAAAAATGCCACGCGTTGGCTGTCCATCTTGAAGCGTTTGTTAGGTTTATATTTCATTGCTATTGATTAATCAAGACAGAACCCCCATATAGTCTATGGATAAGAACACGCCTTACCACTCAGAACATACATTCCCTAACTGAGATAACTGGAGCGTGAAAATAAATATTCCAGATTTCTCAAGGAATGATCTAATGATTGCTTATCTTATTCTCGTTCACCGCTATCCAGATCAATTTAAACGGCTATTTCATGCAATATACCACCCAAATAATCATTACGTTATCCATGTTGACAAAACTTCTGGAAAAGAAATTTCAGATGAAATAACTTTGTTTCTAAATGATTACCAAAATGCTGAAATTCTTGAATCAGAAAATGCACTATGGGGTGGGTATAGTTTAGTTAATATTGAACTTCGTGGCATGGCTAAGCTATTGAATATGAACAAAAGCTGGACGCATTTTATAAACCTAAGTGGACAAGATTTTCCATTGAAAACTCAGCCATATATTCATGAGTTTTTGTCAAATAATAAAGACAAGGAATTTATTCGAGCACTAGACCAAAATGAAGCTAGGCCTGAAACGATGAATCGCATACAAAATATGTGCTTTGAATATAAAGAGCATATTTACCGACCTAAAATAGCTAGAAACTTCATGTCAGGGATAACACCATTTATTGGCACCCAATGGATGATTGTGTCACGAAAATTCTGTGATTTTGTTTGTAACACCGATGCATCTCAGCCCTATAAAGAATTTTATAAAAATACATTTATTGCTGATGAAGGATTTTTCCAAACAGTTATGATGAATAACGATTGTCATGGTGAAATAATTCAAGATGACTTGCGACTTATCGATTGGGTAGCAGATGGAGATATAAAGCTTAGACCGAGGACGTTTACAATGGCCGATATTTCTAACTTAATTTCGAGCCCTAACCTTTTCGCTCGAAAATTTGACCTATTAGAGGACGCTAAAGTCTTGGATAGGATCGAACATCACCTCGCTGCAACAGTCTAATTTTTAATGAGCTACCCTCAACGGGGTGGCTCAAAGAAACCTAACGCCCGGTTAAGGGGCAGCCAACGCCATTACCAAGCTTCCGCATAACACCGTAACCACAAAAACCAACGCACAGTAAAAATGCCACGCGTTGGCTGTCCCTCTTGAACCGTTTGTTATGCTTAAGCTTCAATGACTTACGTTTTACCTGAACCAAGATTAACTCAGCTTTGATTCACAAACAAAAATCAAAACGTAGAAAACAGAAATAACTCATAATTTTGAAAATCAGACTTTGAACTTTGGCAGTCAAAACTCAAAAACCTAAGATCAAATTTCCGATTGAGCCAGCCGCCCTAACCTCGCGCTTTCCCGGAAATTGACTGAGGCAACTCTCAGAATTTTTAGCGCCAAAGAATAAGTGTCCGGAAAACAGCGCCCAATAAAGCCAACTTGCCGACAAACTCAAAACCAACCAGCCGAGGGAACAAAGACAAATAATAAACCACTGATTTTTGGTGATTAAGCATAACGCCGCATTAAGGTGTGAACAACGCTACCACGAAACCCAACCTTACCACCGTAAACACCAAACTCAACGATGAAATGAAAAATGCCAAGCGTTGAGAATCACTCTTGAATGCCTTGTTATGTTTGTTGCTGAATCTGTTGTAATTCAGTTTTAACTAGCTCTACAAATTGAGCTCGCAAAGGTGGTAAATCGTTGCGGTCTTTCGGGATTTGGCTATTAATATCTAGAATATGCCCTACAATTTCTTTTGCCTTTTCATGTACATCTGAGTTACTAACTAGCTCAATTTCGACAAGTAAACTTGATATTTTTGCAAGAAAAGTAGGATCAGAGTTTTTCTTTACAATCGAATCTAAAGCCAAACGATTTGTTTCCGCTAAAAAATCACCATATAACTTTTTCCGACTTTCGAGTTCAAGCTTAATGTTAGATTGCTTAAACTCTAACAGTTTGATTCTTATAGCCGTAAAATAGCTTACCCCGCCACCTACAATGACACCTAGAACTGTAAAAAGTGGGGCAATATACTCATTGTCCATCAAAGTACTCCATAAAACATAACGCCCGCCTAAGGGGCTGGCAACGCATACCACTAAACCCAAACACAACAACCGTAACCACCGCGGCTCAATGGGACTGGAAACGCCGCGCGTTGACAGTCCCTCTTGAGGCGTTTGTTAGGCATTTTTCTTATCGTGTGCAATACGCTTTTCTGCAAGCCACTCTAACGCACCGTTCCATGCCAAAACTGCAACTGTGAAATACAACCAAGTGATTGGGACATCTTTTGATTTTATCGACTCGTCAACTAGTTTGTATGTCGCTTCATCTAGGAGACCGCTCGACGCTGAAGCCGCTACATGAATAGCTGCCCCCCATATTAAAAAAACAGCTATTAATACGTAGCAAGCCCGACTAATTTTATTCGCAATATCATCAAGGAAAAACTGAGGCTTACCCCATGAGACAATTCCTATCGCCCCAATAATGCCTGTCATTATATAGTTCTCATCAAACATAAGTTCCCTCTATTCTTTAATGCCTAACGCCCGCTTAAGGGGCAGACAACGCTACTACCAACTTACCGCATAACACCGTAATCACCAAAACCAACGCATAGTAAAAATACCACGCGTTGGCTGTCCCTCTTGAAGCGTTTGTTATGCATGTGCCGCAACGCGAGCCATATGGTAAACGTCAACGTAGCTACCATTTCTGAACGCATAAGCTTTCGACTCACCTTCAATTTCAAAACCGAACTTCTTGTACAAATTGATCGCTCGTTCATTGTCCACATAGACCGTCAATTCGATTCGTTTCAAATTCAGCCAGTTATCCGCTAAATCGATAACCGTTTTCAGTAAAGCACTACCAACACCTAAACCTTGAACATCGTCTTTGACGCCCATACCGAATGTACCTACGTGACGACGTCGCGGATTGGTACATAGCTCAAAGCCCAAATTACCTACTACTTCACCGTCCACTACTGCCACATACGCATAAACGTGCTCTGGAATATTCTGGAAACGTTTTTCCCACATATCTGAGGATGGAAGCGGAAGTTGTAAAGTGCCGGTGTAGGCATTTGGGCACTCATAAATTCCTTTTATCGCTTTAGCATCTGATGGCTCTGCTCGCCTGACTTCAACAACCATAATTCCTCTTTCCTAAAAAATGCATAACGCTAAGCTAAGTAGTGAGCAACGTAATACGAAGTCACTGCATAACACCTTAAACACATAAACCAACGCATACTAAAAATGCCACGCGTTGCGAGTCTGTCTTAAGCGCTTTGTTAGTTTGCCACCGCGATGAAGCTAAAGGTTTAGCGCCAAGGTGCTGAATTAGTTATAAAACTACTGGCTTTGAACACAAAAGTAAAACGGACAGCTCAGAATTTAAACTCAACCAACAAAACAAATTTGGCTAAGAAGACTTTCGTAGATGCCGACAACCACAAATACCATCTTTCAATGTTCCCGCTTAACTTTCAAAACCAAAGAAGCAGCGTGCAAGAATATTGAGAAATGAACCTTACTAACACGCAAGAAATGAATGACACGAAAGCCAATTAACCGAAAAACAGGCTACGCGAGATGCCTATTTTGATGAAAAGTCTTTGGGAAATAACCGGTGAATAGCTAGAACGCAGAACAAGGCTTTTAGACCACAAACGCTTTTCTGCCCCTTGCAAACTAACGCCCGGCTAAGGGGTTGACAACGCACCACCGAACTCAAAAAACACACTGTAAACACTGAACTTCAATTTTGCACTAAAGTCGCCACGCGTTGGCAATCCCTCTTGAGCCGTTTGTTATGCAAATTCAATGAGATAAACCGAATTTACACGACCAAAAGCCACAATTGCAATGGTTGAGTGATTCAAGAACTAACCCAAGCCAGAGCCATGATAAATAAGCCGCCAAAACAAAGTCCACCTTTCAGCAACAAACCAAGCTTTTGAATCAGGAAAACTCAACGAGCGAAATCTTCAGCAAGTATAAAATGCTCGATAAACTTGCCCTTTCCACACTTTGCGCCCACTAATTTGACAACGCGCCAACGCTAAAACTGATTGAGGCAAACAAAGAACATTGCCTGTTTTACGGCTTGAGTAAACCACGAATCTGAGGGTGAAAGTGCTCATTTGCCGACAACACTAAACGAATGGCCGGAGAAATCCAAAAGATTGAACCCCTAAATTTACCTGAGTTGCATAACGCCCGGCTAAGGGGTTGACAACGCATAGCCGAACTCAAAAAACACACCGTAAACACTGAACTTCAATTTTGCACTAAAGTCGCCACGCGTTGGCAATCCCTCTTGAGCCGTTTGTTATATGCGTAGTTTCAACTACATAAAGACTGCTTCAAGTTTGTTTCCGTCAACATCTCGAACAAACGCCGCATAGTAAGTTTCACCGTACTCAGGACGCAAACCTAGCTTGCCTGTACACGAACCACCAAGCTCCAATGCAGTAGCATAAAACTGGTCAACGGCATCTTGATTCGGCGCATTGAAAGCAATGTGAGTACCGTTACCAGAAGATGTAACACTTTCGCATGGACAACCGACCCAAAACTCAAAATTTTCGCCGTAGGCAGCCGCTACATTTTCGATGTAATGAGAGCGTTTTATGGACAAAGCGGATAGCACTGAGTCGTAAAAAAACACAGCAGATGCCACATTTGAGACACCAACTGAGACGTGATTTAAAATCATTTTAAACTCCCTTTTACTCAAAGATTTTGAAAGCATATAACGCCCGCTTAAGGGGCAGCCAACGCTACTACTAATTTTCCGCATAACACCGTAATCACCAAAACCAACGCATAGTAAAAATGCCGCGCGTTGGCTGTCCCTCTTGAAGCGTTTGTTAGACAAAATCATTCTTCGGTATTTTCAAGCCCTTTAAAACGTGAAATTTCTTTTCTTAAGTTTTCATTTTCTAATCTCAAGACTTCTGACTCTGATTTCAGCTGATGTATTTGAAGATCTTTTTTATCAACACCGCCCTTAATATCTAACAACACTTCAAGCTCATCCTTATAAGGCATAATAGGCTGGTATAACTGATAAAATGCTCGGCCTATCGCACCCCTGAAAAGTTCTAATTTTGGTTGATGTGAACCGCAAGATAGAATATGTGGTGTAGCAATCCCTGGATATGGATCAATATATACTATTTTTGAAATTCCTAATTGGTATGCTTTTTTAGCACAAAGTTCACATGGGCTAGCTGTCGTAAATAGTATACCGCCATTAACACCTTGACCACCATGCTTTGAAATTTGCAAGAAAGCATTTTCTTCTGCATGCAAAGACCTCGTATGCACTTGGTTTTTCTTTTGCTCCACCTGATTCTGTAAATCTTTGAAACAAAATGCTAGATTTCTTCCATCCAAATGCTTATATCTACGAACCTGATCAAACTTATTTTTTAATACAGACCTAAATTCTTTATCATTTTTTTCATACTTACTATAAGCACTTTCATCAAACCCATTTAATAAATCCTCAGCACTTCTTAATAGACATGGGACCTGGCCTTGAGCTGTATTGTTCCAACCAACAGCTTTAACAGAATATCCATCATCGGTCACAACAGCACCAACTTGCCTAGATATACAACCCGAATTTTGTTTTACACTATAAGCTAGTTGCATACAGCTTTCAGTTGAAGTAGGCATAACTAGCCCTGGATGTAACATCAATGCGACATACCACGCAAGTTGTGCTCTTAACTCACTATGACCAAACTGATTTTCTCTAGGATTGTTTATATGGATGTCAGCTAACTCTATACATTTTTGTATATTTTGAGAAATATATTTTTGATAACCAACCAATTTCTCTGGATATTCTTTTTTATCTAATTCCTTAATTTGTACAGAAGTAAATTTATGGCTTTCCATGAGATGTTTCAATCTGTTTTCATTATTAGTATTTACAGACATCAAATAAAAACCAGAATATCTATCCCTTAGATATACAGCTTCATATGGATTACGAATTGCATCTATAACGATATAGCATGGCCTCTTATTAATCTTACAAAAGTATCGTGCAGATTTAATGATTGAATTAATCAATGATGGAAATGAAAATATAAAATTCTCATTAAATTCTTTACAATTGGCCAAACCTGAAGATCGAATATTGTCACCGACCAACTGATACAGCTTTGTATACGCACCCGGTTTAATTTTAGTTATTTCATCCTTAAGTTCGTTAGATAGTACAGGCAGCCAATCGAAAAATATTTCGTAGCATTCCTCTTTTTTCTTGTTTAAACTATCAACAGTATTCTCCTCACTCATGAAATATCCGTTGACCCTATGATGCGCATTCTCATATTTCTCACGGAAATTAGACATAATTTGGGAAACTTCTGGCAGTGGAGTATCTAATGTTTCACTCAATAATACACAAAACTCAGAAAAATTTAGTCTCAAAATATAGCCAGTTATTACTGTTCTAACTTGAAGCCATAAAAATGGCTCCCTGTTTTTTTCTATATACTTTTTAACAATTCTATATTTTCTTTGCTCATTTCCAGAAAAGTGTGACTGTCCTGGGTCGGGTAAATCTAGACTTTTAGCAGATAGAATTTCCGCGGACGTAGAACATCCAGATCCAGTCCTACCTGTCAAACCAATAATAAGAAAATCACTAATTTCTTCAAAGATTTTATCTATAGCCAATGACTCTTTTTTTCTTTTCATTACATTCTCTCTTATTTATTTTGTCTAACGCCCGGCTAAGGGGTTGACAACGCACCGCCGAACTCAAAAAACACACTGTAAACATTGAACTTCAATTTTTCACTAAAGTCGCCACGCGTTGGCAATCCCTCTTGAGCCGTTTGTTATATTTTCATTCTCTACACTAACGTGACCGACTGTTTAGGATTGCCGACAAACCATTAACAAACTGATATTTCTTGCTTTTCCAAAACTGTAGCAGCTTCCGCACGCTCAATGATTTTTAACAATACAGATTGAATCGCTTCGTCTTCGCGGGCATCTTTGTCACTTGTAAAGCGTTGTATTTGAGGCTCGGCATTCTCCTCAGGTAAAAAGGTGATAACGACTTCAGTCGCTAAATCCGTCGTTTTACCGAAATACTCTAATGATATTTGCGGATAACCTTTGAAACCTCTTTGTACTCGTTTCAATATGCGTTTTTTCGCTTTATCCACGTTCATCATGAATCCTTTTGATTGCTGAACTTAAAAAAATATAACGCCCGGCTAAGGGGTTGACAACGCACCGCCGAACTTAAAAAAACACACTTAAACACTGAACTTCAATTTTGCACTAAAACCGCCACGCGTTGGCAATCCCTCTTGAGCCGTTTGTTAGGCCAACCGATTGACAACAACACTTTTAAAACCAAAGAACAAGTTTTTTTTACCAACTTAAAACCAACTAAACGATTCATTTATAAACCAAAACGCTAAATCAGCAAAGAAACCAAAAAACTAAAATTGAGCGGTTTGGAAGAAAAGTGACGAGCGTAGCATGCTCGGCGGACGTTTGGATGCTGAAGGTTATTTTGCCGCTGAATTTACAGCGCTAAGCAACCCAACGCGATCAAGAAACAACAAATATGTGATGACTATTTATTGCTTAAGTTCAACCATGAGAACATGGAATTTACCGCTCAATTTCAACTCGATTTAGCTGATAAAAACTCACTTTGCCTAACGCCCGCTTAAGGGGCAGACAACGCTACTACCAACTTACCGCATAGCACCGTAACCACACAAACCAACGCATAGTAAAAATGCCACGCGTTGGCTGTCCCTCTTGAAGCGTTTGTTAGCTGAATTTCTCCATAACAAAGTTGCGCAGCTTTTTACCGCGAACTTCTATGGTTTGTTCTTGTATCACCTTGAAACCAAATCTCTCGTAAAACGGACGAGCTGTAATACTCACCTCAGAATAAAACTTAGTAATTCCTTGTAATTCACCCATTCTGAGTACATGTTCCATTAACTGTCGTCCGACTCCTTGACCTTGATGTTCATGGTGACAAAAGAAATGATCAATTAATCCATTTTCTTGAAGATCACTATAACCAACAATTTTTCCATCAATTTCAGCAACAAAAGGTGATAGCGAGTTCATTTTTTGTTGCCAAATCTCAGAAGAAAAACCATCTGGAGCCCATGCTTCAACTTGGTCTTGCGAATAATCACGTAAGTTCACATTACGAACCGTATGATAAAAAATAGCCCATAAATCAAGTGCATCTGATTCTTGATACTTTCTAATTTCGATCATGCTGATATTTACCACCATTCAGCTAACGCCCGCTTAAGGGGCTGACAACGCTACTACCAAGTTTCCGCATAACACCGTAACCACAAAAACCAACGCATAATAAAAATGCCACGCGTTGGAAGTCCCTCTTGAAGCGTTTGTTATGTTTTATTACTTATTGATTAAATTGAACTTTTACAATATTTATTACTTGCGCCCACTTTAACTCAAAATGATAAACTTGCCTACTTTCAGCAATCATTGGTGCCGATAAGATCCCAAATAGGTTGAAGCGAATTAGCCTGCGGAATCAAAGGACAAACAACACCAAAGGAAGAGACCATTCAGCGACAAATGAACCTTTTGTGTGCACAATTTATCAGAGCAGAGCCGGAAAAAGCGCAAAAGCATCGATAAACTTGCGCTAACCAAACACTGTCAGCAAGTAATATGTTCATGAGATCCCAAACATGCTGAAGCGAAATAGCCTGCGGAATCAATGGACAATCAACACAAAAGAAAGAGACCTTTCAGCAAAAATCGAACCTTTTTTGTACACAATTTATCAGAGCAGAGTTGGCCGAATAAACTCAAGCATCGATCAACTTTCAATAGCAACCAAAAAGAACAATAAACTCATTATATCAACAAATTAGAATAGAAAACCGCCAAAATAAGACCAAGCTTTCCCATTAAAATTTTTGAATTGATCTTGCTGAGGCTCAATAAAACATAACGCCCGGCTAAGGGGTTGACAACGCATTGCCGAACTCAAAAAACACACCGTAATCACTGAACTTCAATTTTGCACTAAAGTCGCCAAGCGTTGGCAATCCCTCTTGAGCCGTTTGTTAGGCCAACCGATTGACAACGACATTTTCAAAACCAAAGAACGAGCTTTTTTGTAAATTTGAAGCAAATTAAACCATTCATTTATAAACCAAAACGCTGAATCAGCAAAGAAACAAAAAAACTCAAATTGAGCGGTTTGGAAGAAAAGTGACGAGCGTAGCATGCTCGGCGGACGTTTGGATGCTGAAGGTTATTTTGCCGCTGAATTTACAACGCTAAACAACCTAACGCGATCAAGAAACAACAAATATGTGATGACGATTTATTGCTTAAGCTCAGCCTGAGAACATGGAATTTACCGTTCAATTTCGACTCGTTTTAGCTGATAAAAACTCACCTTGCCTAACGCCCGGCTAAGGGGTTGACAACGCACCGCCGAACTCAAAAAACACACCGTAAACACTGTACTTCAATTTTGCACTAAAGCCGCCACGCGTTGGCAATCCCTCTTGAGCCGTTTGTTAGGCCAACCGGTTGACAACGATACTTTCAAAACCAAAGAACAAGGCTTGTTTGAAAACTGAAAACCAACTAAGCGATTCATTTATAAACCAAAATTTCAAATCAGCAAAGAAACCAAAAAACTCAAATTTAACGGTTTGGAAGAAAAATGACGAGCGTAGCATTCTCGGCGGACGTTTGGATGCTGAAGGTTATTTTGCCGCTAAATTCACAACGAAAAACAACCCAACACGATCAAGAAACAACAAATATGTGAGGACGATTTATTGCTTAAGTTAAGCCACAAAAAATGGAATTTACCGTTCAATTCAAACTCGATTTAGCTGATAAAAACTCACTTTGCCTAACGCCCTGTTAAGGTGTGAGCAACGCAATACCGATGCTTCCGCAAACCACCTTAACCACTAAACACAACGCATGGTAAAAATGCCACGCGTTGCGAATCACTCTTAAACAGTTTGTTAGAGCTACTTTGCCACAGTTATTAACTGACCAGTTACATCATCATAGGAATGGCTAATTTCAGTTACATAATTATTGCCAACATCATTGAAAAAACCTGCGATGGCTTCAACTGACAGATAATAGACTTTCTTATTCTTATCTGAGTCTGAAGCAAAGAATATTCCTTCCAAACCACCTTGTTCACTTAGGCTTATTTGAAAGACAAAACTATGAATTAACCTACTAGCAATAAACCAAAGATCTCTGGTTTCAGTATTCTTGCTATTTAAATTGTAATGTTCATCAACTCTGTAGTTGTTTAACCAAGTAACCTCACGTCCCTGATGTGGAAACCAAGTAACAGGATACTTGTTACTTTTCAGAGCATCTGTAACCTTAATAGTATCGAAGAGCTTCCTTATTGAGTAAAAACCGATAAAAATGTCTTTTTCAATTTGCGCTAATGTATCTTCACTTAAGTCAATTTCAGACTTCATCGTGAGCAACCTTTGTGCGCTTTCTAGCAAAGGCTGCTTCCAATAAGAACTTTCGTAAATCACTAGTTTTTCCTTGTAGCTCTAACGCCCGGCTAAGGGGTTGACAACGCACCGCCGAACTCAAAAAACACACCGTAAATACTGAACTTCAATTTCGCACTAAAGTCGCCAAGCGTTGGCAATCCCTCTTGAGCCGTTTGTTAGGCCAACCGATTGACACCGACACTTTCAAAACTAAAGAACGAACTTTTTTATAAACTTAAAACAAACTAACCGATTAATTTATAAACCAAAATGCCAACTCAGCAAAGAAACAAAAAACTCAAATTGAGCGATTTGGAAGAAAAGTGACGAGCGTAGCATGCTCGGCGGACGTTTGGATGCTGAAGGTTATTTTACAGCTGAATTAACAACGCTAAACAACCCAACGCGATCAAGAAACAACAAATATGTGATGACGATTTATTGCTTAAGTCCAGCCATGAGAACATGGAATTCGCCGTTCAATTCAAACCCGATTTAGCTGATAAAAACTCACTTTGCCTAACGCCCGGCTA